>CAZTJD010000022.1:0-37298 GCA_964613985.1 uncultured Anaerolineales bacterium | reverse complement strand
ACAGCAAGATAGACTAATAACATTTGTGATAGAGTATAACATAACATGTCCCTAGGCGTTCTCGTCTTAACGATCCATATCCCTAGTTGCACTTCATTAAAAGAAAAACGAAGAAGATTAAAACCCTTGATCATCCGTCTTCAACATGAGTTCAATATTTCTGTTGCTGAGATTGATCATCAGGATGTTTGGCAGAGTGCTACCATTGCATGTGCGCTGATAAGTGGGGATCGAGGTTATACTCAAAGAGCACTACAAAAGGTGGCTTCCTGGGTGGAACACTTCTGGCCGGATGTCTCCCTGGTGGATGACCAGATTGAATTGATATGAGGAGAAGAATATGGACCTAAAATTGCAAGGAAAATGTGCCCTGGTTTTAGCTTCAACCCGTGGTCTAGGTTTCGCTACAGCTCGTTCTCTTGTCCTGGAAGGATGTAAAGTAGCAATCAATAGCAGAACCAAGAAAGATTTAGATTCAGCAGCTCTAAAACTCAAAGATGAGACAGGGAAACAAATTCTACCCATCCAGGGTGATGTCACAGATCACGATTTTCCCAGTTATGCAATCACTCAGGTTGTTGATTTATTTGGTGGATTGGATCTTCTGGTAACCAACGCAGGTGGACCTCCATCAGGCAAATTTGAATCATTTTCAAATGAGGACTGGGGTAATGCAGTTGAACTTTCTTTCCTCAGCCATGTTCGTATCATCCGAGAAGCGCTGCCTTTCCTCCGTAAATCCTCTACACCGAGTGTCTTAACCTTCACTTCTTATTCGGTTAAGCAACCTATCCCGAATTTGATACTCTCTAACAGCATTCGCGCTGCTACCGTCGGCTTGACAAAATCTCTGGCATTAGAATTAGGCGCTGACGGCATCCGTTTTAATTCCATCCTACCAGGCTGGACAGAAACAGAACGGGTGAATGATTTGATGGCTTTCCGAGCTAAACAAAGTGGCAGAACAGTCGACGAGGAAATCGAAGAACAAATGAAGAATACCCCCCTGGGACGAATGGCGACCCCTGAAGAATTTGCCAACGCAGCAGTTTTCCTGCTCTCACCAGCAGCAGCTTATATAACCGGTGTGATGCTTACAGTCGATGGTGGAACCTATAAGGGAACTTTTTAGTATTTTACAGATTCGGGATCCTAGAGCTAATGCATGATCCATTAAACGGGTGATCAGGTTAAAATCATTATGTGATAGATCTGAGCCAGGTACTCAGCTCTAGAAGAGGCAAATTCCCGGTAAAAAAGGATTTGAAGAGAAATAAAAAATGAGAGAATAGATATTTATTGCATGTGGAGAACAACTCTCCCCTGATTCCAAAGCTCTTCCAGACGATAATAATTCCGACGTTCCGGAGAAAAGAGATGTATTACTATATCACCATAATCTGCTAAAACCCAACCATCACTTGGTGATCCTTCAATCCTTGGTCGAATATTGTGTTTCTTCTTAACCGAATCCTGAACAGCATCGATTAATGCGTCTAGCATCCGGTCACTTGTACCAGAACAAATTACAAAATAATCAGCAAGGGGTGCAACTTCTTGAATATCTAGCAGAAGGATATCCTCCCCCTTTTTTTCCTCTAAAGCATTCACTATTGTATGGGCAATTTCAATTGTATCCAGTGATTATTACTCCTTTGTAGCATATTTCTTTTTATTTTACCAGTTTCATCTTTTCTAGTCATCCAAAATTGTCTTCAACTTCTCTTTGTTGAGAATAAAAAAAACTGGAATTATCCCTCAAAATTGGCTGAAAACAACCTTGAATAGACAGCTCCATCAGGTTTGAGATCGCTTCGGTAAAGATGAACAGTATTGACCCGACTTACACCGAGGAAGCCAATTTTTGAAGCAGCTAAAACATCCCCTATCTTTCGAATTTCTATAGCTTTAGCATTACGCGAAACTCGGCCTAAGGTCAGGTGTGGTGAAAATGGTCTGCGATCTGGTGTATAACCAATTCGGGAAGTTTTGGCATCGATTCCTCGTTGAAGGTCTATCATTTCAGATGGAGCCTCTACTCCAACCCAAATTACTCGAGGGTTGCGAACTTTAGGATAAGCCCCTACACCTCCAACACTAAAGACAAGAGGCTTGAGTGGGGTGGCTTCGGCTTTGATTGATTCCTTTAAAACCTCGATATTATTTAGGGAAACGTCTCCGAGGAATTTCAATGTGAGATGAACATTTTTTGGTGCAACCCAGCGAATTGGTACATCTCCGAATTGTTCTTTAAGTTGAGTAGAGACTGTTTCCAAGCATTCTTGAATTTCATTTGGTATGTCTAGCGCAATAAAAGCCCGAATTACCGACATCAGATTGGCCTCATGATTTATTATTCCCAAATTCCAGGACAACGAAATTTACTAACAACCATAGCACCTTACTTCAACTTCGACTCCTTCAAGAAAATGGATTGGGTCCTAGAAGAACTTTCCTATCCTTATTGGATGAGTAAACAAATGAATATCTATAACAGAAAATAGCATAAGATGATGTAAATTGCAAGAGGGAAAGAAGGGGATTTAAATCTACATGTTCATGTTTTAAAAGGTTCATTCTTCGCCAAACAATTCAATCGGAAATAATCTTCAGGTGTATCTACATCCAGGAGGATCATCGGATCGTCCCATTGTACCTTTAACACGTCCGCTTTAGTCAATAATTGACGACTTCCTTCCTCTCCTTCAAGTCTGCTTAACTCTGAAAACATATCTTGATCAAACAATACCAGATTAGCCTGCCGATCCTTAACCCACGGCACGAAGATAGACGCAAGCGTTCTGGCATGCACGTTTTTGAGCCGTTGTATAAGTGTTTGAGGAATCTGGGGTTGGTCGACAAGTAGAAAAATAACCGGCGTGCTGAATTTGGAACATTCTTTAATCCACCTGATGGATGCGTCAGGTACCGGATTATTGCTTCTTCTGAAATACCCTCCACTTCTCCTTTTTTTTACTCATGATTGCACCACCAATAAAATTCTTTACTGGTGCATGTGTTTTGATCTATGGATACACTGCTCGTCAACTCTGTCTAATATCGCCCCACTTATCCTAACTCACAAATATTATTACTAGAAACCCCCCTATGCGTATAGAGGGATTTCCAAAATCAGGGACTGAACTACTTGTTTCGCTTTCGAAAAGCCTTGATCCAGTTCATTCCGTACTCATCATGTCCCATGAGCAAGTCGCAAGCTAACAACATGGTCTTGATTTCCGGGATGGTAGGGTCAGTAATTGCCGCTGTCATTCCACGGCTGATTGCCAAAGCCAGGTAAGCGATGTTAATTACTTTACGATCCGGTAAGCCAAAAGATACGTTACTTGCACCAAGGCTCATATTTAGACCTAATTTTTCGCGAATCAATTGGATGCTATCCAAGGTAACCCGCCCCGCATTGTGATCCGCACCTACTGTCAGGGCAAGCGTGTCTATTATGATGTCCTCCGACCCTATTCCAAATTTGGTAGCCTGGTCCAATAATTTCTGAGCCGTTTCAAGACGAGCTTGAGGCGTTGCTGGAATGCCAGAATCATCTGTGATAACACCAATCACCGCAGCGCCATGTTCTTTCGCCAAGGGCAAAATTGTTTGCATCATATGTTCTTCAGCGGTTGTTGAGTTGATCAATGCCTTCCCTGGATAAATCTCTAAGGCTGCCTTTAAAGCCTCTGGATTCGCTGAATCGAGACATAACGGCACATCAAAGACATTCATTACCGCTTCCACTGCGCCTTTCAACAGGGCCGGCTCATCTCCACCTGGAATTCCAGCATTAATATCCAGGATGTGAGCACCAGCTTCAACTTGTTTCAGCGCATCCTCCTGTACGACAGAGAAATCACCTTCTGCCATTGTTGAAGCCAATTTCTTCCGCCGGGTGGGATTGATCCTCTCTCCGATTATCCTAAATGGGTGGTTAGGACTAATAATGACCGTTTTATCTCTTAATGATAGTTTTGTTTCCATTCCTTAATTCACCTCATATGATGATTTGTAAATAACCGTTATAATGTTCTATCGATACACAATCGTTAATCGTAAACCAAGCAATTTTATATGTCAACCAATTTCGTTCATAATTCTGCTCACAATAAATCAGCGAGGCTGTATTTTTAAAATCTAACAATAAAAAACTAGAGGATAACCAATGGATTTTTCTGATCGAGTATCAACCTTAGCACCTGAAGGAGCTTATGCTGTCCTGGAAAAAGCGACCACCCTTGAAGCTTTAGGCAAAGATATTATCCACTTAGAAATTGGTCAACCTGATTTCCAAACCTTTAAAAATATTACTAGGGCGGGTATTAAAGCAATCAATGAGGGATTTACCCGCTACACACCCTCGGCGGGGATAAAAACGCTTCGTGAAGTTATTGCCCAAGATGCCGGAGACCGCCGTGATACCAACATCTCGCCCTCACAGGTCGTCGTTTGTCCTGGGGCAAAACCCGCCCTTTTCTTCCCTACCCTAGCATTGATCGAACCAGGCGATGAAGTCATCTATCCAGATCCTGGGTTTCCTACCTATCGAGCTATGATTGAGGTCGCTGGTGGTGTCCCCGTTCCGGTCCCATTATTGGAGGAAAAGAATTTCGGATTTGATTTGGATGTATTTAACCAGCTGATTAACGAGAAAACCCACCTGGTTGTAATAAATTCCCCCAGTAATCCCACAGGCGGCGTAATGGGTCAAGCTGACCTGGAACATATAGCCAACCTCGCTATGGAATATGATTTCTGGGTTCTCTCCGATGAGATATACTCTCGCCTTGTTTACTCAGAACGGGTACCAAGCATTACTGCCATCCCAGGAATGCAAGCACGTACAATCATTTGTGATGGATTTTCGAAGACTTTTGCTATGACCGGTTGGCGACTTGGATATGGCATCATGCCAGAATCCCTCGCTGAAAAAGTCAGCCTGCTCCTCACCCATTCGGTTGGCTGTACCGCCAGCTTTACCCAAATTGCTGGAATTGAAGCCATCCAGGGAGATCAGGATCAGGTAGAGACCGTAGTCAGCGAATATAAAAAACGTCGCGATATTCTGGTCAATGGGTTAAACAACCTACCGGGCATCCACTGCCAGCTACCCGAGGGTGCTTTCTACGCCTTTCCAAATATTACTTCCTTCGGTCACGGTTCAGATTGGTTGGCAGAATACCTCCTGGATAAAGCCGATGTTGCCTTACTTCCAGGAACTTCTTTTGGTAAACACGGTGAAGGTTACCTCCGTCTCTGTTTTGCTAACTCGGTAGAAAAAATCATACTCGCTTTAGATCGTATCCGCGTCGCTTTAGATTCTCTCTAGAAATCATGATTTTCCCCACCGAATTATTTTTCCACGATTGAAAAATCTCTTTCCTTTGCTTAGTTTTTCAAAGCAGTATTTTTTGAATTAATAATTTCCAATCCACCAATACCCTTTTCTTATCACGCATCCTTAGCCAGCTGCACCTTCCTCCTTCCCATCCCTATCCAGCAAACCGTTTAATCACAGCATATACCATCGGACCAACCATCCCTTTAAACGTTCTCCCTGATAATGCCTGGTCCAGATCTTCGATAAGATCATCCGGGGATTCTAAACCAACGCTTGCGCGTATGATTCCATCTCCCATCCATTCCTTGATCTTCTCTTTCTGCATGTTGTCCAGATAGGCGACAGAATCAATATATAAGTCTGTAGGATAGTAAAATAAAAGACTATGCGCGTGACCAAGCGAAGAGGCGTATTGGAAAATTCTAATTTTTTCAGATAGATCAATCACTGCTCCTAACCCTCCCTTCAGTTGAAAGGTGAGCATCCCACCATAATCAACCATCTGGCACTCAGCCAGTTCATGGTGGGGGTGACTTTCCAGACCGGGATAAAAAACCCGGGCTACCTTAGGATGGTTTTCTAAAAACCTGGCAATCTTCATAGCATTTTCACTATGTTTCGCCATCCTTAAAGGCAGCGTAGTTAAACCGCGGTTGATCAACCATGCGTTAAATGGGCTGAGGACGCCACCCAAATGAACCAGCATATCCTTCCTAATCTTCTTTACCCCTTCACTTGAGCCTAATACCACGCCACCAAGAGCGTCTCCATGACCGTTAATGAACTTGGTCAGACTGTGGACGACATAATCAGCCCCCAACGAGAGCGGTTGTTGCAAGGCGGGACTTGCCCAGGTTGAATCTACCGCCAGGAGAGCATCTGCCTGATGAGCAATTACAGCTAGTGTGGCGATATCAGAGATTCTCAGGATTGGGTTAGCCGGGGTCTCAATATAGATCAATTTTGTGTTCGGTCGCAGCGCAGCCTCAACCGTTTTTGGATCACTGGTATTAACCAAACTGACCTCAATGCCAAAGCGTGGTAGGTGTTCACCTAGAAGTTCAACGGATCCCGCGTAGCAAACCTCACTAGCGATCAGGTGATCCCCGCTGCTAAGGAATGTAAAAAACAATGCACTGATTGCAGCCATACCGCTTGCAGTAACAACTGCTGCGGGTGCTCTTTCTAGAGCCATCAGTCGGTCTTCAAGTGCCCTTAAGGTTGGATTACACCACCGTGTGTATACATAAGGCGGTCGAGATGAATCCATATTGATGGCATCGAATAACTTTATGCCAAAACCTGGCAACTTAAAAGTGGTCGACATGTTGATTGGTTGGCGCAGCGCCCCAGTTAGCGGGTCTGTTTCTTCACCAGCATGAACGGATAAAGTTTCGAACGCTTTCATAATTTTCTCCAATAATCAACAACGTTACCTGGATATGTAATCTAGTGGAGTATTTCATGTTCAGGATTAGAATACAACCCTCATTATCTTCCCAAAATCACCTAAGCAAACAACCTTAAAAGAACTTTGGATAAGTTCACGGCATTCCCAGGTTTATTCCTTATTCGTTAATGCCTGTAATGTTGCCTGATGGCTCTCCCGGCTGATCGTATATCGCAAGGCAAACACTACGGCCAGGACCAATAAGACGACGGGGACAGGACCAACAAAGAAACGGATCGCCTGGACCGCGGCAATCGGCTGGTCTGGCAGCGGTCCATTTTTTCCCGGAGTGATATATCCGGTTAAAGCGAGCGCTTGACCCATCCCCCACAGAGCTGCACCAGTTGCTAATTTCTGGAAAAAAGAAGCAAAGGCATAATAAGACCCTTCTCTTCTCTGTCCACTCCTAAGTTGGTCATATTCCACCACATCAGGTATCATAGACCAAGGTACCACATATGCTGTGGCAATCCCAAATCCAGAAAGACTTGCTAAGAGGTACCCCAAACCCAGCTGGTCTGCTCTGATAGCAAAAATACCCATCAATACCAGAGCCCATGCAATGGTCCCGATCACAAACGCCCGTCTCTTGTCCAGGACCTGACAAATCTTGACTACTACCGGTATAAAAACGATAGCAGAACCCTGGGCGACCAAAACAAAATAATTGGCTTGATCCGGTACTTTGAGATAGTAATTTGCAAAGTAAATCAACACAGCTGCCAGGATGCTCGCGGTTGTCCAGCTTAGTAGATACAATCCCATCACCATTCGGAATGGCTGGTTGCCGAGGGTTTGCAATAATGCGGTTTTCACAGGAAGCGCATCAGCTATCACTTCATTGGAAGCATAATGCTTCGTGACTCGAAAGACAATTAGCGGTGGAATAACCGATATGACCCCTAATCCTATTCCAAGGATTGCGAATAGGGTCTTTTGATCTTCAATATACCAACCAAGCACTGTAGCTAGAATGATTGCTCCCAAAGTACCACAAATTGAGAAGACCATTCGATAGCCATTCAAAGCACTTCGCTCGTCATAATCTGCCGTCATCTCTGGTGTCAGTGCGTTGTAGCCAACATGTACCACGGTGAAAGCAGTATCAAAGAAAATGAAGACCACGGCATAATAGAATGCCATCCCAATCTGGCTCAAAGAAGGAACAAGCCACATGAATACAAAAAATAAACCTAAAGGTACACAACCAAATAGTAATAAAACTCTACGCCGTCCCCAAGGAGATCGGATTCGGTCTGAGATTATTCCAAATAATGGATCATTTATCGCATCCCAAATTCGCGGTAAACCAACTGCCCAACCGGCTAAATCCGGCCGGAGTCCGGCTACATCGGTTAAGAAATAAAGCTGAAAAAACATCAGGATTGCCAGTGGGATACTAGTCGTCAGGTCACCCGTACTGAAAAGCAGCTTGGTCCGAAGAGGTAAACTAGATTGGGTTTGAGATTGATTCTTCATAGGTTGTTATAATCCTGTTTCTCAAGTGTCTCGTAACTATAGAAATCTTCCAGATTTCGGGTCGCTACCATCTGACGAAATTCATCCAGGGCTTTTGTTAAAGCAGGATCCACCTTGCGAGGTTCATGATTTGCCAGGATTTCAACTACCCTTTGTCGAGCGAGGTTATGAGCCAATTTGCACCCCTGCTTCTCCCAGGTATCAAACGGTTCTCGTGAATAAAGTTTAGGAATAAAGAGCTCTTTACGAAAATATTGAGCGGTGTGATCTTCTTGAAGGTAGTTTCCCTCAAATCCAACGCGTTTTATAATTTCGAGCGGTAAGGTCTTTTCATTTACCTCAATCCCACGAGCAATTCTCAAGGCAGCTCCAGCTAGTTCATCATCTAAAAGCAAAAGGGCGTGGTCCTCAAGCATCGTTCCGTCCAGCGTACCGGCACAGGTGATCAAGTTTACCCCCGCCAATACCGCCGGCAACAAGGTTCCTATTCGTTCGAATCCAGCCTGGATATCAGCCCGTTTCGATTCGGTTGTACCACCAACGCTGCGAATTGGTAGGTTATAATATCGAGCAAGCTGTGCCGATGCTGCTGATATCAGTCCGGTTTCTGGAGATCCCAGGGCAACGGTTCCATAGCGCATATTTGAAACTGTGGATACCGTCCCATAGAGGACAGGGGTTCCAGGTCGATAGAGTTGGGCTAATGTAATATGGGCAAGGATATTTGCGTTTTGCTGAGCAAGAAGTCCGGCCAGAGTAACGGGTGCTGTCGCGCCAGCAATCGCCTCTGGAGACATGGCCAGGGGTTGTCCATATTCAGCACAGATCATCAACCCCTCCGCCTGGGCCTGGTCCATTTGTAATGGACTGACCACTGAACAAATGGCCAGAAACCGAGGCTGCTTTCTGAGTTCGGCTTTCCCCCCAACAGCAATCGCCATCATCCGCATCATATCCCAGGTAGGTAGATAGCCATAGCAACCCATCCCAAAAGCTTTACGACTGTGATGCACCCAGGTAAAAATCGCTTCTGTGTGAATGGTGGTCATTAAAATATCATCAGGCCAGACATCCATTTGCGAGTTATGGATATGGTCACAGGCATTGATAAGGATGATATGGTCGACCATATCTTGTCGGGTGACTGCTCGGGCCTCTCCAGAGTCATAATCAATGATCTTAGTCGGGGTACCCAAACCTGCAAAAACTGGCTCTTGCTGACCTTCACCAATTTTTAGACGAAAATTAGAATCATTTCCATAAAGCCAAAACATGTCTGGAGCGTTTTCCAGCGCTTTGAGGACCAGGGACTCCGGAATCTTCACAGCATCTGTGTTTAAATCGATTTTTGCACCAGCTTCGTAAAAGACTTCCCGGGCTGGTTTGTAGCGAATCCTGATCCCCACTTCTGCCAGGATTTCCATAGAAGCTGAATGGATGCTCTCCACTTCATCCTTGCTTAGCACTTCGAAGCGTTGGGTCCTCATGATGTAAGCCCTTTCAATATTAAGTTATCTTTCAAAGGTGAACAAATCTAGTATAGCACGTCATCTCCATCCAGAAAACCACCACTAGATTCCACGTGTCATTTCCTCTTCTCTTTTGCCTAAATCTGAAGCCTTCGCTTTTTTATTAATCAACCATTCAGTGTTCTAAAATATGAATATGCTATAATCACCACCATGAAATTCTCTGCCCTAAATAAAATAACCTGATTCACCCATAACGTGATCCATAACCAGATAACCTTATAACTAGAAAATTGCTGGTCGATTATCGATAGAACACATTTTTAACTGCGAACAAACCAGTCTTAAGGGAGAATAAATGACCAAGAAAAAAACATCCTTACCCTTGCCAGAAGAAGAAATTATCAAAGATTATCGTCTCGCTTATAAAAGCCGACAGGCAAGCATCATCGGACGTCGAGAAACATTAAGTGGAAAGTCCCAGTTTGGAATATTTGGTGATGGCAAAGAAGTCGCTCAGTTGGCGATAGCCAGGTCTTTTGAGAAGGGAGATTGGCGTTCAGGGTATTACCGGGACCAAACCTGGATGTTTGCCCTAGGTGTCAGCACCTTCCAGCAATTCTTTGCTCAGCTCTTTGCCCATCCCGATGTGGAAGCAGACCCATTCAGCGCTGGTCGCAATATGGGATCCCATTTCGCCACCCGCTATATTAACCCAGATGGGACCTGGAAAAATCAGTCAGATGCATATAACGTCGCTTCTGATATTCCTCCTACTGCATCACAGATGCCTCGGTTGGTCGGCCTGGCATTTGCCTCAAAAATCTACCGTGAAGTCGAAGAATTAAAATCACTCTCAGCATTTTCTAATAACGGCAATGAGATTGCCTGGGGGACGATTGGCAATGCTTCCACGGCTGAAGGACACTTCTGGGAGACAGTAAATGCCATTGGGGTGCTTAAAGCCCCTTCGATTATTTCTATCTACGACGATGGCTACGGAATCTCCGTTCCCAACCAATTCCAGATGGTTAAAGAGAACATCTCCGCAATCCTCAGTGGTTTTCAACGTGATCCCTGTCCTGCTCAAGCCTGCGATCGCGGTTATGATATATACGCAGTTCCCGCCTGGGATTATGAATCTTTGCTGGAAGTGTATCAAAAAGCAGCGACAATCGCCCGAGAGTATCATATCCCAGCACTGGTTCATGTCACCGATGTCACCCAACCTCTGGGACACTCAACATCCGGTAGTCATGAACGATACAAATCAAAAGAACGTCTGGAATGGGAAAAAGAGTATGATTGTCTCGTTAAAATGCGCGAGTGGATGATCGCCAAGCATATTGCTCCTGATGAAGAAATGGATGAGTGGGAAAAGGAAAATCGCCGTGAATTAGAGCAGATCCGTGAAACAGCTTGGGAAGCGTTCCAACAGCCGATTCGGTCAGAACAGGCTGAAGTGATTAAGATCCTGGATGAACTAGCAAAACGATCTACGAAAGGGTTAGAAATTGACCAAGTAAAAGTAGAATTATTAGGAAAACCATTCCCCCAACGACGGAATATCTATGCCGCGCTGCACAATGCATTAATAATCACTCAAAAGGAATCCTTATCTGCCCGAAAATCCTTGGTAGCATGGAAGCAAGAACAAGACCAGCTCAACCAGGATCGCTACAGCTCTCACCTCTACAGTGAAACAGCAGATTCTAGCCTAAAAGTAGAAGAAGTAAAACCTGAATATTTTGATGATTCCCCCACAATTTCCGCCTTCGAAGTATTGAACGCCTGTTTTGACGCGATGCTAGCTCGTGAGCCACGATTTATTGCTTTCGGCGAAGATGTCGGTCATTTAGGTGATGTCAACCAGGGGTTCCGTGGTCTACAGGCGAAATACGGGCATTGTCGGGTGATGGACACCGGTATTCGTGAGACCACTATTTTGGGCCAGGCAATTGGTATGGCAATGCGCGGCTTACGCCCACTTTGTGAGATTCAATACCTCGATTACCTGCTCTATGCCTTACAGACTATGTCCGACGACCTGGCGACTTTACTTTGGCGGACGAAAGGTGGGCAGAAAGCGCCGGTGATCATCCGCACACGCGGCCACCGCCTGGTTGGTATCTGGCACTCTGGCTCATTAATGGCTGGGCTGATTAATTTGGTGCGGGGGATTCATGTTCTGGTACCACGTAACGCTGTCCAGGCTGCAGGTTTCTACAATACACTACTCCAATCCGAGGAACCTGGCATCATCATCGAAGTGTTAAACGCTTATCGGTTGAAAGAGATCCTTCCCAATAACATCGATAAAGTTACCGTCCCACTCGGTGTTCCTGAAATCCTGCGTCAAGGCACCGACGTAACCCTGGTCACATATGGGGCCATGTGCCGAATTGTTCTTGAAGCAGCAGAAAAACTCGCCCAAACTGGGATTGAGATCGAAGTTATAGACGTCCAATCTTTACTGCCTTTTGATAGACCTAGCATAATCCTCGAATCCCTAAAAAAGACCAACCGCATTCTTTTTACCGATGAAGATGTGCCTGGTGGTACAACTGCTTATATGCTTAAGCAGGTGATTGAAACTGCTGGTGGATATACCTGGCTGGATTCAGCGCCAAAAACACTTCCAGCAAAAGCTCACCGGCCTTCAACAGGTGCTGATGGCGATTATTTTTCCAAACCAAACGTTGAAGACATTTTCGATGCTGTTTACGAGATCATGCACGAAGTAGATCCAGCTAAATACCCCGAATTTTACAAATAAACATCAGGAGGAACCATGCCCACCAGAATCATTGTCCCTTTGCTTGGTGAAGGGGTTGAAGAGGTAACCATTGTTAAATGGTTGAAAGAAGAAGGAGAAACCATCGAAGAATACGATGGAATAGTAGAGGTCGAAACTGACAAGGTGGTTACCGAAATTCCAAGCCCTATCACAGGGACACTATTGAAGATTGCGACTCCCCAAGAAGGTCAATCTGTACCAGTTGGGGAAGTACTCGCTTGGGTTGGTAAGCCAGGAGAGATAATTCCGGACCTGGCAGTTGGTATCCCTTCGGTTGGAGAACCACCCTCCGAAGAAATACCAGAACCTAGAAGAACGGAGCAGCCAACTGAACAAATTTCAACAGCTGTATCCAGTATTTTAAGCAAAGAAGGTCCCCAAATTACTGATTCCATTAAACCAGGACGAGATACGGTCTTGGGCTTTATCTCCCCGCTTGTCGCGAAGATTGCTTCGGAAACTAATCTAAACCTATCTCAGGTCACAGGCACAGGGCTGGGTGGACGGATAACCAAACAAGATATACTGACTTACATGGAGAAAGTCAGCCCACCCACAAAGAAACCCTCTGGGGTTCCTGCGATCGCACCACCTCCGATTCCATCCGCAGTCCTGGAACGTGGTGAAGTGATCCCGCTTTCGACCATGCGAAAAAGGATCGCTGAACACATGGTTATGAGTAAACGCACCTCTGCGCACGTGACAACTTTGATGGAAGCTGATATGAGCCGGGTGATGGCTCATCGCGAGGCAAATAAAGCTGAATTTGCAAAACAAGGCGCTCGGTTGACTTTTACTGCCTATTTTGTCGCGGCCACGGTGGTGGCGTTGAAGACCTACCCAATGGTTAATTCATCCTGGACCGAACAGGGCATTCTATTGCATCCTGATATAAATATCGGCATGGCTACTGATTTAGGTGATGAAGGATTAATCGTACCGGTGATTAAACAGGCTGATAGCCTTTCTTTGCTTGGAATTGCCAGGGCAGTGAATGATCTGGCGAACCGTGCCCGTTCAAAGGGTTTATATCCTACCGATGTTCAAGGGGCAACTTTCAGCATCACCAATCATGGAATCACCGGTTCCTTGATGGCGACCCCGATCATAAACCAGCCTCAGGTTGCCATCCTCGGTGTTGGCAAGATAAAAAAAGATGTAGTTGTTGCAACCGATGAATTCGATAATGACACAATCGCCATAAGGCCAATGATCTACCTAACATTAACCTTTGATCACCGCATCCTTGATGGTGCCAGTGCTGATCGTTTCCTGGGCAAGGTAGTGGATAAATTGGAAAATTGGTAGATCGTGAATCTACCGATTATGTAATAAATTTCTAGTCCATACTTATCGAAATAATTAATAACAAAGGGTCTTTAAAATATTATCAGAAAATTCACGAGTAGAAAAAGCAAGGAGTTCTAATGAGTAACTATGATGTCATTGTAATAGGAGCAGGGCCAGCGGGCTATGTTGCCGCAATTCGTTCTTCTCAACTAGGTTTAAAAACTGCAATTATTGATAAAAAATGGTTGGGGGGCGTATGCTTGAATATCGGTTGTATCCCCTCAAAAGCACTATTAAAACACGCAGAAGTCGCAGAAACTCTCAGGAACAGAGCAAAAGAATTTGGATTTTCTTTCAGTAACCTTGAACTGGACTATACGGTTGCTGTAAAGCGCAGTCGACAGGTCTCTGATCGCCTGGTTCGCGGAGTCGGCTTTCTGATGAAAAAGAATAATATCGATGTTCACATCGGCACTGCCAGGTTTACATCCAAAGAAAGTGTGCTGGTTACCAATGATGATGGCGAGGAAAAGACCATGACAGCGAACCATGTCATTATCGCTACTGGCGCAAGCCCAATTGTCATTCCTGGAATCGAAGTTGATGGCAAGAAAATCCTCACTTACACCGAGGCAATACTACAGGAAAAACTTCCAGAATCAGTCGTCATCATTGGTTCAGGCGCTATTGGGGTGGAGTTTGCAACAATCTGGAATGCCTACGGCGTCAAAGTAACAATCGTTGAGATGCTCCCTCACCTGGTCCCCTTAGAAGAAGAGACAGTGAGTGGAGAGCTGGAAAAAGCCTTCAAACGCAAGAAGATCAAGGTTATGACAGGCTATAAAGTTGAATCGATCGCCAAAAATGAACAAGGCGTTGAGGTAAAAGTCAGCAGTGAAAATGGGGAAGAGACGATCGAGGCTGAGCAGGCTTTGATGGCTATTGGTTTCAAGCCGAATTCATCCAACCTCGGCCTGGAAGCGATTGGGGTAAATATCAGTGAGAAAGGTGCAATCGAGATTGATGACGCCATGGCAACCAATATACCTGGGATTTGGGCTATTGGTGATGTCACAGCCAAGTTGATGTTGGCGCATGTCGGTTCTGCGCAGGGCATTGTTTGCGCTGAGAACATCGCCGGTACCCCGACTGTAAAATTAAATTACGAAATGATGCCTAGGGCAACCTATTGCCAACCTCAGATCGCTTCCTTTGGCCTGTCCGAAGAACAGGCGAAAGAACGCGGGTATGACGTCAAAGTTGGACAATTCCCATTCCAAGCCAACGGGAAAGCCCTTGGGTTGGGGGAATCATTAGGTTGGGTTCGGATCATCACCGAAACGAAATTTGGAGAGATTCTCGGTGCTCAAATGGTCGGCTCAGATGTCACTGAATTATTGCCTGAACTTACGTTAGCCCAAATGATGGAAATGACTACTGCTGAAATCGCCCGGAATATCCATGCCCATCCTACCCTGAGCGAAGCCCTCATGGAAGCTGCCCACGCTGCCGAAGGACATGCCATACACATCTAAATAACCTTATGTTATAGAGAAAGAGGGATTTTTTTCATTGGCCTTTTTTATTTCCCTCTCGCAATAGGGGAGGGGAGAATAGATGGATTGGGGCAGGTGAGAAGAGACAAGGATGAAGTTTTGGAAGCGTTGTGAGTTTGGCTGAATCCGGAATGCTTACATTCTCCTCCGCAACCAATTTTCGACATAAGACAAATCAATATTTGGTACCCCGAGTCCCTTTATCTCTTCTCCCCTCCTTTCCTCAATCTTTCAACTTGATCCTCGAGACCTGGATCTTAATAGGCTTCTTCTCCTTCTTACTAATCATATCTAAGCCTAGTTTTACCACTGTCGGTAAGGCAAGCAAGACCAACAACCCAATAAGCAATGTTAGGAATAAAAGCCATGAGGCAGGTTTTCCCGTCTCTGGCACCAGACCGCCGGGGTTGTATTCACCCAGCCCTTCTTCTGAAGGGATCGATTGAATTTGCACTTTAAGCGAACGATTTACACCATTTCGGATGGTCGAAGGTGAGGTATAGGTAATCTGGTATTCCGACTGCAACTTCCGCCCGTAAAGTTCATACAGGTCTAGCAACGACTCTTCATCAGCCGCATAACCATAAACCCCACCAGCAGAATCAGCCAACATTTTCAGCGTTTCTTCATCTAGAGCTGTCTGGGCACCCTTTCCATGAGTAGGGTCGCCTAATCCGATCGTGGAAATTGATAGACCGGTTGGACCGATCCGGTCAATAACATCCTGTGACGTATGCGTGCTGCGATTATCCAGACCATCGGTCAACACAATGATGGCTTTTCTACCAGTGAAGGAGTCCAGGTGTTCCACAGCTTCAACAAGGGCGTCATACATAACCGTATCGTTCTTCGCCAGTAACCCATTGATCGCCCCCTCCAACGATTTTATATTCTTTGTGACAGGCTGAACCAGTCTGATTTTGGTGTTAAATGTCATCAAACCTGCCCGATCGCCAGGCCGCATCTGTTCCACGTAAGCAATAGCTGCGGATTTAGCAGCCTCCAACTTCCCACCACTGTTCATACTTCCCGATACATCAATGACAAGTAAGGTTGTCAGGGTACTGACCTCACCCATCCCAGAGAACTTATCTGGAGATATGAGCTGATCAGCTTCCATGAGCTGGATCTCTTGGGGAGCAATCCCGATGGGTTCCCCGTATTCGTCTGTGATCGATATATAGACTGTTACCATGGGAAACTGGGAGGTGTCCACCTGGGTAATCTGCACATCTGCGGTTTCCGTTTCATCTGCACTGACTCGAAGTTGTGTAAATCCCACCAACAGCAAACCTAGGGTAAGGAACAAGATAGCACTCTTAAGTAAATTTCTGCACATCATGAACTCCTCTTCTCATGGTACTTGATCTTGGTATTGCCCATCTGAATAGTCTGTTCATTCCTCAAGCGAGCAACTTCGATTCGCCGGTTATCTACCATTGTTCCCGATAGGCTGATGTCTTTCAGCGTGAAATGGGTGCCAGCACTGGTCAGCAGGGCATGTTGTGGGTCAATATCAGGGTCAGGGAAGACGATGTCTGACTTCAACGCGCTGCTGCCAATATAGATTGACAGCCCATCTGCTTTAATGAATTTATCGAGGATGATATCAGATCCTTTCAGTTTACCGCTTTCCACCGTGAACCACGCTTTAGAAAGTAAGAAAACGATCAAGGCGATGAAGATGCCAACAGCAGCACCAAGAAAGATCAAACCTATGGCTTTCCCCAGCATCGTGTCATTCAGACGCACTAATGTTGCTTCCAATAATCCCCCTCCGATAACCCCACCTAATATTCCGCCTAAAGCGCCTTTCCATACCTGGCTGCCACCGGTTATCCCTGCAGCTACCCCAATCAGAAGACCGAAAAATCCCCAACCGATAGCTCGAGACGACGGTTCTCCTCCCAGTTTCAGGAATAGAAATTCCGCCAGTGGTAATCCTACTGCTCCTCCTACCAATCCTAGTAGACCACAAATCATACTTGAGCGACCGATCTGGATCAGGTTCCGCGTCGATACGCTCCCAGCAAAACCAATCAGCAGCCCTACACTCAAGCCAATTAGCGCCCCAACCAGGATCTCATTCAGGTAAAGGTTCTGGGAAAAGGATAAGCCGATCAGATTGCTGATCTGCCAGGAAATCAAACCCCCTATTGCTCCAAAAACTCCAAAGTAATAGATACGTATCGACCTACTCATCTTGACTCACCTCCATCAGTTATCCTCTGCCATCCTCTGTTCTGTTTGGATCGGCAGGCCAGATAGATTGGTCCAATCGACCACGCTAATACTGGAATGGTTGTTCAGTTCGTAGAAGCCGGAATACCGATTTGGATCTATCTCACCATTTTGCTTACGAACAAAGAAACCCCCAATATTCTTCTGTGGCTCGATTACCAGGGCAACCATCCAGGGTTCTGGGAAGAAATGTTCATGCAGCCATAGATCATAGCGAGACAGAAATACACCCATTCCTGGATGGGTATGGTACCAGCCCACCAATTTCTTTCCCGGGAATTCCTGCTCCAAAATATAATACATTGTCACCTGTGAATCCTGAGTGAAGGTCAGGTAAACCCGCCCTCTTCGGGTGTAGGGGGCGGGTAGAATTTTTTCAATGACAATAAACTTTTGATCCCAATCCTGATCCACCCGCCATTTCCCTAACAACCAACCCCCAGCTTCGTAGTCGAGATCGCTTCCAGCGTGAGCACAAACACGAAGGAAAGCTGCCTGGGTAATGAAGATCTGTAGAGAGGCAGAAGTACTATCTCCATCATAGATTGAATACCAGCGTTGAGCTCGTCGGTAAGGGATATAACCATACTGTGGTTCAATCGCTTTTTCTGGGGCTAGTTGGATCATTTGGGTAGCCATTTCAAGGTGCTGAATCTCATCTTAACCTGCAGTAATATCAGCTGTAATCATTAGTCTATCGCCTTCTGGAACTCCAGCTTCCGTCAGGGTCTCATCAGCTTGTAATTCCCTCCCCAAGGCTTTGGAATCCAGTCGATAGTTGGTCGGATGTCCATCAGGACCTGTAGTCGGTAGTTCCAGAGTGGTAGTTAATTCCGGGAGTAATTCCTTAACGGGCACATCATCGGGAATTTCCGCAGAGCGGGTACTGCCAGAGGGAAGGACAAGAGCTACTTCAAGATCGGACATGGGAAACCTCCATTTATTGTTTCTATTATGTTTTCAACTGATCTTTACCTGGTGATCTCTAAGAAATACACCAGACTTAACAACCACTACATCAATCGAATACGTGGCTTTTTAACCTTATTCTTCGGCTTAATTTTCACTCGCTCAGGATGGAGCAATTCTCGATCATCCACCGGGAAAGCCTCAGGGTGATTTTTCCGGTAATCTCGGGACCAACGCGCTGCTTCGGGATCCCAGGGAAAAGGGGGTTGGGTGGGGTCATCATGAAAATTTTTATACTGTACCATCTCCCCTAACATAACCACCAAGCGGTCCAGTGAGCGACTGGCAGTCCACCAGGCTGCATCAACGCAAACACTTCCGTTATGGTGGTTGATGTTTGGATGCCAGATCGGTGTCAACCACTTCATCCCAGGCCAGCGTTGGGGGTATTGGCTGTGCAAATAGATCTCTACTTTATGGGTTGAGCCAAGTTGAGGTTCTCCTTTTCTGTTAATGGAGACTATTCCCTGACATTTAAAAGTGACGATGTATCGTTCGGGAGGCAAACCGGACCGCAATGAATGAGCCTCGAATTGGATCAAATCGCTTTGGTCAGCAAGTTCAACCATCCGCTTGTAATCCGCTTTCAAGCGCCGCATTCGTGGACTTTGATCGATTGACACTGCACCGGCCGTGATATCCGCTGTCAGCATCAAACGATCTTCCTGGGGTACAGCTGCCTCGAACAAGGTTTCCGTTTCGCCCAATTCTCTGCCCAGGGCTTTCGAATCCATACGGTACCCCATCGGTCGTCCATCCGGACCAATTGTTGGCAGTTTGAGTATTGAAGTCAATTCTGAAATCAAATCACGAACCTGGACATCATCAGGAACTTCCGCTTTACGAGCACTTCCGTGGGGCAAAATAATCGTCACCGAAAGATCAGCCATGCTATTCTCCAATACGCTTGAATACTTAAGATTTATTTTTGATAATGCGGTACCTGACATTCACCAACTTCTTCCCAACAATCAGCGTGGTGCCATGTTTTGCAAATTGGGCATTTTTTTAACCCTCTTCGATCGTTCCGTGCAACTGTATCTAGACAGTATGGGCAGATATGTTCTTCCTCACCAACCAGCTTGACTGTATTCGATTTTCGGTTTGGGAAAATTGTTCGAGGCCGAAGATTAACGAAGTTTCCTTGTGTTAATTTGACCTGGTTTTTTCCCCTCGTCACCTTCCTTTTTATTCCTGGAAAAGATGAAAACCGGGTTTTCAAAGTTCGTGTCCATCGTCCAAAGTTTTCCTTCAATATCTCAAGATATTTTCTGTCCTTCATTCGTTGGAAATGATCACCAAGCCTGTCCTTTTGAAGGATATGATTTCCCTTCAGCTTGGCTTGCTGAAGATGTATTTGTTGTTTCCTTCGAGATGGAGACAGATGCACCCGGGGGTGATTTAATATTACTCCGGCTGTAGACACTTTCATTCTACTTTCCTTATGTTTTTCTTTATCGGAAATAGAAGGTTCAGGATTCCCTGAATGTGCTGACGTGGTTCTGAATTTCTGGATAAGGTTATTTCCTTTTGCACTGTTTTTTCCTGATTTTGTAAAGCCATTTCCTGTCTGTTTCTGGTCTAAACCCAACTTATCATTGGTCTGTTTACGTCTAGTTCCTCGATTCCATGCCAGAGTGACAAGCAAGACCACTGTTCCACTCCAACAAATCTGTAACAACCGAAACCAATTTAAGGTTCCAAGCGATGCATCCAGATTCAACTTCAACCCCACGACTCCTTGAGAAAGAAATCCGAGTACACCTTGGCCTATAATCATCGCAACCATCGCTACCAAGACCTGTAAACTACGGTTACGGTCCCTCAACAGCGACCGTGTCATCACCCCAGACGAGATTCCTAACCCGGACTGAACTAAAAAGGTAAAAGGTACAAAACCGCTGTCAAGGTCAATCAGGTAAACCAACATCAAGCTGGCTGAGATGACCATAGTGGTCAGGATGATCAAGGCTGATCTCCCTGGTGGACTGGCAAGAATAGTTTCGAAGCTAAAGTTACCTGAACTTGACATTGCCTTGTTTAGAAATATACCCAAGACTTACTTATGAAATTTGATCCTGCTTTTTAACAAACTTCTGGGGTGGTCAGGAAGGACTATCTCTTCCCCAAGCTGGATACGCTCTCTAATCTCTTTTCGGGGGTAAGCAGCTGATTCGATGAAATCGTTAAATCCGAAAGCTTCAGGCAGATCCCCGCTTAGTTCATAGAAACGAAATTCTTTGTCGTTATACGCTCTCAAGATATGTAAGGGAGGCACCCCGATGCTTGCCAGTGTCCTATGGCTGAAAGCCTCCTTTCCAGAAAGGGTATGCGTCATTCGTATCTCACGTAAAGTCTCACAAGTCGGGCAATGAGCAGACTCGTAGCTTACCTCTGAAATGGGACGTAAGATATTTTCCACCGTCTTGCATTGAGGACATTCAAGGGTCAGGATCAGTTCCTGATCTAAATCGAGTAGAGCACCTGATCCAAGGTCAGCATTGACGATGCGCATCATCGCCTCGATCGTCGTGGTATCTGCTCTCAAAGGCAGTTCAGTGATGTCACCATAAATCCAATGACTTTCACATTCTTCTTTGGGAACATAGGACGTGGTATGCATTTGGTTTGTTATCCCATTGAAATGAATCACTTTCCCTGGTTCAACATCCATATTGTGGATCAATTTCAAAGCCTCCTGGGATTGCATTGCTCCAATAATGGAAGAAATTGTTGGCGTTGTAGGAACCTTGCCCAATAAGATATTCTGACGCGCCAACAAGGGGCAGGAATAGCGCACTGCAAGGCTTTGTCTTGCCTGATCAGTTAGCGTACATTCAAAGCAAGCCCCTTTCCCAGGTACAAAGACTCGCACCAGACCCAGTAACTCCTGGATCGCGCCATCGACCCAGGGCTTGTTCATCCAATATGCAAAACGATTAACTGCCAGACGAGCCTCGCGGTTATCCAGACAACCTATGATCACATCCATCCGACGGATCACACCTAACCCGATCTGACTCGTTACATCTCCATTCAGATATTGGACCCTGACATTCGGGTTGAGTTCTTTTGCTCGTGCTGCGGCAACTTCAGCCTTGACCCGTCCATTATCACTCTCACGAAACAAGGGCGAGCGGCTTAAATTCGCTGCTTCGATATTATCAAAATCAATAATGTAAAGAAATCCCACTCCCATCAGGACGAGGTTCTTGATCACCTCGTTACCTAATGCCCCCGCCCCAACCACCATGACATGGGCATTTTGAACCTTACCTCGGTCCCACCAGGAAATGAAATCGAAAGTCCCCAGACGGTCGTTACGAAGATTTGGGACCCGCAAGGGTTTTTCCGGGGCAACAGGAAGGCGTCTTGGCCCTTTAGGAGATCCGATTTGCTTAAGTTTGGATTTTGATGTAGAAGCTGCATTTTCGCTCGTTAATAACTCCCGAATTCGAACAACATTTGTCTCGTCAATCGATTTGACAAACCAGCCTACACCTGGTCGTGATTCAATTAAATCGCTCTGTTCCAAGGACTTTAAGGCTTCACGGACCGTCGACCTGCTGACCTCCATTCGCTGCATCAATTCGCGCTCTGGCAGGAGTTGACTGCCAGGTTCCAAGGTTCCATCAAAGATGGATCTGGCCAGCTTCGCTGCTACAATATTGGTTAAAGTCCGCTTTGGGATAGGTTTAATCGGGTCCATGCGCCTTCTCCGGTATGGTGGTCTGACCGCAATAACCACAGTATACCAGAAAATCCAAACAAATCAAGAGGACTCAAATACCAATTTATTATGCAAATCCTAATTTCATTGCTACTTTTGCTAAGAGAACAGAAGAAATTACTGAAAAATACCCATCATAACCCCACCAGATTCACAAAGAACCCCCGGGTTTTCGGTGAGGCTGAGTCTACTAGGTCCAACTTCCCCTCTGGTAAACCAAGGTTCATAGAAATTATTTGGGTCCGATCCGGTATGTTGGGATCATAGACATGAAGTACTAAATCCATTGTCATCGGATTGAAGTCATAACCAATTGCCAATACCTGGTGATTTTCCGTAGGGTTACCCAGTAAGCCGGAAGCTCGGATCAGGACAATGATCGTTGGTTCTCCTTTATCAAGCAAACTTTTTAATTCAGACCATTCATTCTGGGTGCGTTCACCAATACCTTTTTTTATCCTGAAACGACTCACATCCGGACTGCCCTGCCATTTATACATTTTCGGTAGTATCCTTGGCGCCATTGTTTTAATCTGCCTTTTTCTAAGTTCTAAATGCAGAGGTGTATCCTCTCTTGGAATCTCGATATCTACAGGAGAAGGGATAAAATTATTAAAACGGTATAACGCTCCAGAACACATTCCTCCACAGAAGCCCATTTTCCACTCTCCTAGATCAATTCCTAAAAAATCCGGAGAGACCCGGAAGGAATTGTGGAAGTGAAAGCCATGGACTTCAGGGATAAAATCCGTCCGGGCAGAGATTGTAGTCTCCATCTTCAAAACCATATCGATGCGAAGATCCTGACTCAAATCATGATTGTGGTGGATATCCGATTCTCCCAGTTTGATCCACTTTCCGCTGTGATTCTGATTTTCAACCGTGATATAGATGTCTGGTCGTCCGATACCAAAAATCCCGGTACTTAAGTCCCAGGTTTGGGTCAAATAATTGACTTCGAACCTTCCATCCGGTGAGGTAAAAGACTCTCCCAAAAGGTCATCCCCATCCGGCCAATCTCGGTCCCAAACCCTCACCCGTAGATTCCCAAGCGGCAACCCTCCCCTGGCAGAATCACTAATCACACCAAATATCCTATTCGCCATTCTCATACCTCAGATATTTCATTTCGTGAAGTTTATTTTAACCACGAATTACTACCAATATGCACCCAAAATGGAGAAAGAACTATCCATCACTTACAAATAGGATTCTGATAAAAGAGGGATAACAAGGTAACGGATAGATTTTACACCTAAATTAAGCAGTATTTTCAATATTTCCTGTTATCTTTATTAATTTCCGGGTTTCCTTGTTTCTATTTAAGTGGAAATTTCCGTTGATTAGATTCATAATAAGTAATTTCTGTTTTATCACAAAGGAAAATTATTCCAAATCGGAAATGTCTTGTGTGGCAAAATACCTGGCAAGGTGATGATATTTGAATTTATTTATGTCAGTTGCTTGAAATTATTTATAAGTCTACTCCGCCTTTCATCATCCAGGAAATCGTCATTATAGAAATCTGGTTCTTCATTCAGGTCTTCACACAGCTGTCATTTTTTCGCAGATGACCAGGATCTATGGAATTCTTAATCGGTATCTATCGACTCCAGATGTGCATTTACCAGGCCAGTTATAGGCTCATCAACCATAAGACAAAATATCCTATCAGCTGGATTTTTTTATATTTCAAGATTTATTAACGAGACCACTCCTAATCGTCTATTGGTAATCCCCAGTCTCTACGGATCACCGATGTTGCGCCTTTTAGGGTAGAAGCGCACACCGGAATCCGACGTAATCTACCCTATCATGTGGGTTTAACCCCATCCTGACTGCATTGCCGATATCATCCAAACCATCATAAAATGAACCTCCTCTGACAACTCGATAACCTTCCCCATATTCCGAATCCACACCTGGACTTCCACCTGGATAGGGTTTATATATATCTACTACCCATTCCCATAGGTTTCCAGCCATATCATACAAGCCATAGCCATTATCTTGAAATGTCTTCACAGGTGCTGGTTGTCTGCCACAATCAACAAATTGAGCACCGTTCGATTTATCTGTTGTGCAAACTGGATCTTTATCTCCCCAAGGAAAGTTTTCCCCAACCAAACCTCCACGTGCTGCTCTTTCCCACATGGCTTCAGAAGGCAACTGCCGGCCAACCCATTCACAATAACTTTGTGCATCCTCCCAGTTGATATAGTTAACTGGATAATCCTCTAAGGATGCGTCCCAGATATAATCCGTATCCAAGGGTAGTCTACAAACACCAGCTTCTACGCATCCCACATACATAGCGTTCGTGACCTCTGTCTCATCCATCCAAAACGCTTCTACGGAGGTTGCATGAACCGGTAGTTGATTTTCATGCCCGCCTTCACTTCCCATTTCAAAGGATCCGCCAGGAACATACACCATTACCATTCGATCTTTCGGGGAGATTTGAGTGGTCTTAACAAAACCTTCAAGTTTAGATGCAGAAAAACGATTAATTCCTAGATAAACAAAAAAGAGAACACCCACAAATACAATTAATCCCGCAACCCACGATTTCCATTTCAGGAGTGGTTTCCGTTTAGAGATTGACTTTGAACGTGAAGGGGTTCTATCGGCAACCAATTGCGTCTCTGGTAAACCAGGTCCAGGGCGAGTGGTTTGTTCTGGTTTATTCGCAATCAAAGCAGCTTTGAAATCAGTGATCGTTCTAAATCTATCCTGTTCATTTAACTTCATAGCCCGTTTTATGACTTGTTCTACCGGAATAGACACTTTTGGATTTACCGCTCGAATGGAATCTGGTGGTGGTTCTCTTCCAGTCAGGATATCGATACTATCGGGTGGGGTGATGCCTGAAAGCACAGTATGGAGCGTCGCACCTAAAGCATAGATATCCGTCCGGACATCCGTCCTCCCTTGCCCATATTGTTCTGGTGGAGAGTAACCGGGCGTAACTGCTCGTGCACCGATGGTAGTCCTTAAAACAGGATCATAGACTTTAGCGATCCCAAAATCAACTAGTATTGCCCGTCCATGAGGAGTGATCTTAATATTCGCCGGTTTGATGTCTCTATGGATAATCGGTGGGATCAGGTTGTGTAAGTATTCCAAGGCATCACAGATTTGTATCATCCATGGGACCACCAGGCTTTCAGGAAGCGGTCCCCCTTGATTGGTGAGTTTTTCCTGTAAATCCTCGCCTTCAATAAACTCCATCACAAGATACTGAGCAATCCCTTGTAGGATAAAATGGTCAAGTACCTTAGGTAAATTAGGATGGGTAATTGTATCCAGAATTTGCGATTCACGTTTGAACTGGTTCTGGGCTTCGGGTGAGATATCCAGATTTTCTTTTAAAGCACGAGGCCGCTCCATGTTCAAGTCCCAAACCCTGTAAACCGCCCCAAATCCCCCTTCCCCCAGTGAGCTGACAACCCGGTAACGGTTGTTTAAAATCTGACCTGTTTGTAAGTGCATTGCATTTATCTCAATCTGGGTTTCAAAGTCTAACCCGATTATAGATCGTTCTATTCCTTATTGTAACTTAATAAAGAGTCTATCACTTAACAATGAAAGTAAACCAGGATGGATCTGATCCAGCCATCACCTCCTGAACTTGATATAATTTGTATTTACTTACCTTACTTAGGATAATAAATCCTGAAAATCAACCAATCAAGGCAACTCTCCACGCGACGAATTGATATCAAACATGACATTTAGCATCATGACAGTGGGTTTTCTACTTGATATACTGTAAAAAAACCTGATTTTACCAGTTCGATTTACGTAGAATCAAGACTCCTGTTATAACAGATTAGTCTGCGGAGGTTCCATGAAACTTTGGAGGCAACCGCTCGATAAAGACCGCATCCGGATAACACACGGCATCGTTCACATCATCGATGACCGCTGTAAAGGTTGTGGTTTTTGCATCGAATTCTGCCCACGACAACTGCTAACCATCTCTGATCGGATCAATGCCAAGGGTTATCATCCACCAGAAGTAATCGATGATCTCAACTGTATTCAATGCGGTTTGTGTGCCCTACTCTGCCCCGATTTTGCAATTTATGTTGAAGATGGTGGTATGCGAACCCTTGAGAAAATCGTTCCCATAACAGCAGAAAGGAGGAATTGTTGACCGCTACCAAAGGATACCTCACGGGTGAACATTTCCTCCTCGGAGACCACGCTTGCGCTGAAGGTGCTATTCTTGCTGGTTGTCGTTTCTTTGCAGGGTATCCCATTACACCCGCTACTGAGATTGCCGAAAGGATGTCCGTTCGTCTACCCCAGATTGACGGAATATATGTGCAGATGGAAGACGAGTTAGCTTCCATGAACGCTATCCTCGGTGCCTCTTGGGCTGGAATAAAAGCAATGACCGCCACCAGCGGTCCAGGATTTTCGCTGATGATGGAAAATCTCGGCCTTGGAATCATGCTAGAGACACCTTGCGTACTGGTAAATGTCCAACGCGGCGGACCTAGCACAGGCCTACCTACCCTGGTGGGTCAGCAAGACATGATGCAGGCAAGGTGGGGTTCTCATGGCGATTACGAGATCATTGCCCTAAGCCCGGCATCGCCTCAAGAACTTTTCGATCTCACCATTCGTGCTTTTAATTTGTCTGAACAATTTCGTACCCCGGTTTTAATCATGACGGATGCCGAAGTCGGTCATATGACCGAAAAGGTGATCATCCCCTCCCCAGAGGAGGTAGAGATCGTCAACCGCCCTCAGGTAAGGAAAGGCGATGTCGAACCTGATCATTTTCGCATTTACCGAGATGTAAAAACAGCAGGGAATGGTTATGTCTCCCCTATGGTCGCAGCTGGAGAGGGCTACCGGATTCACGTCACAGGTCTAACCCACGACGAGCGAGGCTATCCAGCCATGAGCGCTGAGGCGAACGAATGGAACGTCAAGCGACTGTTTGAAAAGATTCGCTTACACCGGGACGAGATCATCCAGGTGGAAGAACGATACCTTGAAGATGCCGAGGTGGTTGTCGTTTCCTATGGAATTTCCGCCCGAACCTCTCTGTGGCCGATCCAGCATGCTAGAGAAGAAGGTATCCGAGTTGGCTATCTACGCCTGATCACCATCTGGCCTTTCCCAGAGGCAAAAATCCGAACCTTAGCGGAAAAAGTTCGCGCCTTTATCGTCCCAGAGATCAATATGGGACAGATAAAGTATGAAGTGGAAAGGTGCGCTGGTGGTTGCGCCGAGGTATTTGGTGTTAACCGCCCTGGAGGAGATGTTCTTGAACCAAAGCAGGTTTTCAATGCTATCCGAAATGCTGCGATTATGAGCAGCGACAAAAAATACCAGTAAATTCCTGCGAATAAAATGGCTGAGTATTAACCGATGACCGAAGAATCTAATGAAACCATGCACCGCAGTGAAAGGATGAGGCTGCAGGGATATGAACCCACGGATAAAAGCGATTGGGAGACAGGTCTACATCCTATGGACGATCTATTGCGTGGCGAACGTCTTCCCCATATCTGGTGTCAGGGTTGCGGCTTGGGAACTGCATTGACCACTTTCATATATGCCTTAAAATGGTTGGAAAATAAGCGGGGTTGGGACCTAGATAAAGTCGCGGTGGTCTCTGGGATTGGTTGCACCGGTCGTATCGCTGGTTATGTCCGACTTGATTCTTTCCATACCACACATGGACGGGCTCTCCCATTCGCAACAGGTTTGAAATTGGCAAACCCGGCCTTGAAAGTGGTCGTTCTATCAGGGGATGGCGATATCGCTGGCATTGGCGGCAACCATTTCATCCATGCCGCACGCAGAAATTTAGACATCACGGTGGTTTGCATGAACAACTTCAATTACGGCATGACGGGGGGGCAGGTGGGACCGACCACGCCACATGAAGCTCGAGCGGTAACTGCCCAATTTGGTAATTTTGAATATCCCTTTAATTTGCCCTACCTTGCAGCAGCAAGTGGAGCATCATACATCGCCCGGTGGACTGTACTGCATGCCCGGCAGTTAGAATGGACTTTACGGGCTGCGTTGGAGCATCCTGGTTTTAGCTTCGTGGAAGTTATCACACCATGTTCAACCGCTTATGGCCGTTGGAACCCTGATGGAAGAGGATTGGATGAGAAAAAACTAAATCGCCGTGGGTTGGAAATCATGAAACACTACCAGAAGGTCGGGCGAACCACCCAGGCTACCCATCCAAAGGATGCAAATATTAAAGTCGACGAGAATGGTGTAATCACAGAAATCATCGAGGGAGAATTTCTAATTGAAACCCGACCTGACCTGCTCACCGCCCTTCAAAAGCGAAATGCAAAGGCGAACGAACTCTGGGAGATCGAAAAAAAGGTTCTGGAAAATCGTGTCAAACTTCCTCCAAGGAAGGATCATCTGCCACGTTGTGAAGTTCAGCTTGGCGGTTTCGGAGGGCAAGGAATTATTTCTGCTGGTAGGATCATTGGTCAAGCTGCAGCCTTACACGACAAGCTGGAAGCCTGTTTTACCCAGAGTTACGGCCCAGAAGCAAGAGGAGGTGCTGCCGGTTCACAGGTTGTCATCTCCAGCGATCCTATTCACCACCCTCATTTGATCCAACCTAACAGTATGATCATTCTCTCCCAAGGCGCCTATAATAAATACATACCTGACCTTGCGCCAGGAGGCGTACTACTCATCGACGACGAGTTAGTCACGCTATCTCCGGAACACCGGCAAGACATCACTACGTTCGGGATCCATGCCACAAGAATTGCCAGTGAAGCGGGTAATAGCCGGGCTGCAAATACCGCCATGCTTGGATTTTGGTCCGCCATCGCAGGTATTGTCAGTAGAGACGCTCTATGCCTTGCAATTTCTGAATCTGTGCCATCGAAAACTGTAGAACTAAATATAAGAGTATTTGATATAGGTTACCAAGAAGGCTTAAACCGAAAGGCAGAAAGCCTAACCAGTGAAAGATGACAAAGAGATCCGTAATTATTGTCGGTAGTAACCCAACAGGAATTCAGGCTGCGATTGGTTTTGCTGATTTAGGTTTTCACGTACACCTGGTCGAAACCAGCCCATTCCTGGAAAAAGGGAAAAATAGCTGGTTGCAGCCACTCGAATTATGTGCCCAACAGTTGAAACTATCCCACCACCCTAATGTTACCCTTTGGACGAATTCAAAAGCCACACGAGTGCGAGGAAAACCAGGCAGCTTGAAAGTAGAACTTCGCCAACATCCAAGATATGTTGATCTTGAATGTTGCACTGCTTGTGGTGATTGCATTGAGGTTTGCCCAGTAACCCTTCCCGGCTTAAATCATAAAGCAATTTACCTGGATGGTCAGCCAGGTTGTCTGGCAATAGACAAGTTAGGCGTTTCCCCTTGTGCTAATACTTGTCCTGGTGGCATCCATGTCCAGGGCTACATTGCTTTGATCGCACAAAGACGCTTCCAAGAGGCTATCGACCTAATCCATCAAGCGATTCCTTTCCCCGGTATCTGCGGTCGAGTCTGTACCCACCCCTGTGAGGTCAACTGTCGTCGCAATGAGATTGATGAGCCAGTTGCCGTACGCGCTCTGAAACGTTTTGTAGCTGATTGGGAGTTATCGCAACCCTCATCAAAAACCGTTTGTCAACAACCCTCAACAGATATCGAGATTGGGATAAAAAACACTCGGGCACCTGTTGCCATTGTTGGTGCTGGACCAGGGGGGATGGCTGTGGCAAATGCCCTGATAAGGCTTGGTTACCAGGTCACAGTCTACGATAAATTGCCCGTGGTTGGCGGTATGATGGCAGTGGGTATCCCACGGTACCGACTTCCTCAAGAGATTATCGAACGGGAATACCAACAAATCATTAATTTGGGTATCGATATCAAGCTGAACACTCCCATCGGTCCAGATGGCAAGCACACATTGGATGACCTTTTTAAGATGGGCTATCAGGCAATTTGCCTGTCTGTAGGCGCTCACCGCAGTCAGTCACTTGGTATCCCAGGAGAAGGATTAGGGGGTGTCCTCCATGGTATAGAAGTACTTAGAAAGATTAATATTGACAAGGATACAGTCAGTTTTCTTCCTCATGGATCCAAGACACATCTCGCCATTATCGGTGGTGGTAATACTGCCATGGATGTATCTCGATCGCTGAAACGACTCGGGGTTGAAAATGTCAGAGTTCTCTACCGACGATCTCACCACGAAATGCCAGCAATGCCTGAGGAGGTGGAAGATGCTTTGCAAGAAGGGATAAAAATTGATTTCCTTGTTTCCCCACAACGAATCTTAGGGGAAAAGGAGACTGGAGTCAGTGGGTTGGAATGTATTCGAATGCAGCTTGGTGAGACTGATGCATCCGGTCGTAGACGACCAGTTCCCATCGCCGGTAGTGAATTTGTACTCGACCTTGATCTGATAATCCTTGCCATTGGTCAGAGTCCCAACCTGGAATTCCTCGACCCGAACCATAATATTGCCATTACAAAGGATCAACGCATCAATATCAGGGACATAGATTTCATGACCAGTCGTTGCGGTGTTTTTGCCGTTGGTGATGCAGTAACCAGGGATAAAATGGCTATCATTGAAGCTATTGGCATGGGGAAACGAGCTGCGGCTGGAATTGATGCTTATCTACGAGGCATATCCCCGCATATTGTCTCAGTCGATTCCCGCCAGGTCCCGGTAGCCCACCGTGAGTTATCCCATACCGAACGAAAGCCTCTGCCAAGGATTCCCATGCCGACCATCTCATTGGAGAAGCGACAGACTACTTTCGATGAGGTCGAAAAAGGCTTTACCATAGAGCAAGCTCTTTCCGAAGCTAAACGTTGCCTGGCTTGCGGTCCTTGTAGTGAATGTCAAGCTTGTGTTCAGGTCTGCCAAGCTGGGGCGATCATTCATGATCAAGAAGAGAAGACCGCAGAAATCAAAGCAGGTGTGATAATTTTTACTGAAAAACCAACCCAAAACGCATCGCCATTAGAATCTCCAATCAATGCCAGCACTGAGACAATCTCCATCAAAGAAGGGGAAGGCATTTTCTACCTTGATACGAATAATCCATTGGCAGGCTCAGCTGTGATCACTCAGGCGCTTCCCTACCTGGTAGATTCCCTTGGCACTTCAATATTCAACAAAGAACAGATATATACCCGCATGGAATCTGAAGAGGGATCTTTGGGGAAAAGTAAATATTCTATCTTAGAAAATAAGCACCCCCGTATTGGCCTATTCATCTGCCAGTGTGGACAGGAAAACCACGGGAAGATTTCCAAGGTGATCAATACAATGACGATTGCCGCCATAGCTTCTACCTGGCCTACAGTCGCCCATGTCCAGATACTCCCTTTTTCTTGTTCACTTGAAGGCACCCAGGTTATCGAGAACGCAATACAAGAACATACCATCAACCATGTCGTCGTTGCTGGTTGTACCTGCTGTTCTATCAACCAGATATGCGATAGCTGCACGTACCAACGGGTACGCTGTAAGGACAAACTCCATTTTTTTAGCCAGTCCATTCACTCAAATATAAATAACTCACAAAATGCGCTGGTTCAGTTCGAATTTGTGAACATCCGTGAACAGTGCGCCTGGGTACATTGGGATGATCCAGAAGCAGCAACCACCAAAGCCACAGCAATGATCGCCGGTGCAGTTGCCAGCGTGAAGTTCAAACCTGTCAATCTACTTCATAAGCAATGGTTAACTAAGTCAACCATGATCTTGGGTTCCAGCCCTACCATCAGGTTCTATATCCAAGCTCTTGAAAAGTATGGGATGGAACTGCAGGTTCCTCAAATTCAACCCGATCAAGTCATACGTAATGGGGGATATTACTCAATTATTAAAAAAGATCAATCATGGCAGACTTCTTCCCTGGTTGTTGTACCTCGGGATGAATTGGAGGCTTCGGAGCTGTTGACTGTTTTTCAAGCACAAACGCCTAAACCAGAAATTATTTGTCCTGGACAGGCCTTCAGCCACCATCAAACTGGGGCTTTCCTTGTGTCACCCGGTCTAAACCCTCAAATTACAGCACCGGCTGTCGCCGCAAAGGTCGCCTCCTGGCTTAATCATATCGATACCCAACCTCAACCGTTCTCGTTCGTTGACCCATCTCGTTGTCGTGCTTGTGGTACATGCATTGAAATTTGCGAATTCGGAGCGCCTGAAATCATCCAATACAATGGGCAACGCACCTCTTGGATTGATCCTGCTATCTGCACCGGTTGCAGTATTTGCACAGCTCACTGCCCATCTGGTGCAATTACAGCTTCTCATTCATCAGATTTACAGGTCGATGCCATACTCAGCGCAGTGCTTTCTCCACCGGCAGCATACAAAGGAGAATAGGATGGTGATTGCCAAAATGGACTCGAGCGAGCAAAATGAACGAAAGACTCATAAGCAGGGAATGGTAGTCGTTTTCACCTGCAATTGGAAGGCTTACAGCGGTCTTGAAGCCGCCTGTAGAGATCGGCTGCCATTTCCCCCGAATGTATACCCATTAAAAGTCATGTGCATTGGTCAGCTCAGTCCTGGCATACTTCTCAAAACGCTTGAAAAGGGAGCGGAGGGGATCCTCCTCCTGGGCTGTCCTCCGGGGGAGTGCCATTTCGAGTTTGGTAACCGTCGCGCGGAAGATGTATACTTTGAGGTGAAAAAACTGGCAGCTCTGCTAGGATATCGGAAAGACCAGATTAAGCTAGATTGGGTCCCTGCGGGTGGCGGAGATATTTTTATCGACAAAATCTATGGTTTTATCAAGACATTATCCAAAGAAGAGGTTCCATGACTGCTGACTTGCAAGAATTAGTCAAACGCCACCGTGTCTGGTACTGTCTGGATTGCGGGAAGTGTGGTGCGGTCTGTCCAATAACTCGCTGGGAACAGCGTTCATTTACTAGTCCGCGCTTGTTAATCGATAAAGCAATCAATGACCAGGTAGAAGAAGTAATGGACGACCCCCTCTTTTGGTCTTGTTTGGTTTGCAAACGGTGCACAGAATTATGCCCATCAGATGTCCATTTCGTCGAGTTCCTGTGTGATGCCCGTCACTTAGCTCATGATTTTAATCGTTTTGGGGACTGCACCCATGGTGAATTGATCCAGACCTGGGGACGCATGATGACCAAACCCGACCTTCATCAAAACCGGTTAGGCTGGTTAAATGATGATTTACAGGTGTCTGATGATTCTGATACATTATTTTTCGTCGGCTGCCTCCCCTATTACGATTCTATCTTCAAGAAAATCGGTTTTGAGGGCATAGAAATAGCTCAGGCAGCGGTTCAGATTCTTAATGCTTGTGGAATCAAACCCCAGGTCCTAACTGAGGAACGTTGTTGCGGACACGACCAGCTTTGGGAAGGTGATGTGGAAACTTTCCGATCCCTGGCAGAACTTAATTTGCAAATGTTTAAAGAAACAGGAGCAAAGCGAATCGTCTCCACCTGTCCGGAATGCGTCCGGACCCTTAAAATAGATTATCCTGATCTCGTTGGACCTCATGGAATGGAAGTACTTCACCTTACCGAAATCCTGGGTGAATATTGCCTTTCACCTCAATCCCATTCCATACGACAGGTAACTTACCAGGATCCCTGCAACCTTGGTCGTCACCTCGGTATTTACCAAGCCCCGCGCCAGGCCTTATCCGACATGGGTTACAAGTTAATAGAGATGGAACGAACAAAGGAAGCAAGCCTGTGCTGTGGGACAAGCTGTTGGCGTGCTTGCGGTCAGGTTAGTAAACACATTCAGGTGGAAAGACTATCTGAAGCTAAATCCACTGGAGCAGAAATACTGGTGACTGCTTGCATCAAGTGCCAAATTCATTTTAGATGTGCTCAGAATGATCCCTTTCTTAAGGATAAAATCGACATCCCAATCCAGGATCTGACCACACTCATAGCGGAAACGATCAGCTGAGACATGGAGAGTTCTATGTTATTTCATTTCTTTCATGACCCAAAAGGAGGATACGTTTGAGACCCCAGGATTTAAGGATCGGCGTATTTGTTTGCGACTGCGGCTCGAATATTGCTGGTGTTGTGGATACCGAAGCTGTAAGATGCTATGCGGAAACGCAACCCGCTGTTGTCGCTGCGATTCGGAATAAATATACCTGTTCTGATCCCGGACAGGCTGAAATTCAAAAGGCGATTGCTAAATACCAACTTAACCGAATCGTGGTGGCTTCTTGTTCACCGGCATCTTATGAGCCAATCTTCCGAAACTGCATCAAAAGTGCAGGCCTTAACCCTTACTTACTAGAAATGGCGAACATTCGAGAACACTGTGCCTGGGTAACACCTGGAAATCGCGAAGCAGCCACAAAGAAAGCAAAGGGAATCGTAAAAGTTGCGGTTGCCCGCGCAAATTGGCTCATCCCACAACAGGAAGAACAAGTCCCTGTGACAGACGCTGTTCTGGTAATTGGTGGTGGTGTTGCGGGGATACAGGCGTCGCTGGACCTTGCCGATGCGGGACATAACGTTTACCTGGTCGAGAGAAAACCTTCGATCGGAGGTATCATGGCTCAGCTCGATAAAGTCTATCCTGACATAGAATGCAGCATATGAATACTCGGTCCTAAAATGATGGATGTCGGTCGACATCCCAACATCAAGTTACTCGCAAACGCTGAAGTAGAAAACATATCCGGTTACGTAGGAAACTTTAAAACTCGAATAAGGAAACATGCCCGTTATGTGGACGAGACTCAGTGTACCTCCTGTGGCGATTGCAGCAAAGTATGCCCCGTTGTCGTTCCTGATGAATTTCAAATGGGACTTGGTAGCAGGAAAGCGATCTACATTCCTTTCCCTCAAGCTGTTCCAGCAGCTTATATTGTCAATGCCATCGAATGCCTGGGGCAAAACCCAATCGCTTGTGGGAAATGCATCGAGGTATGTGAAAAAGGCTGCATTGACTTTTCCATGCAGGACGAGGTCTTTAATGTCGAGGTCGGTGCAATCATTGTCGCCACCGGCATGGAAGTTTACGATCCTACACCTCTGGCCGAATACGGTTACACTAAGTTCCCAAATGTGGTCACCAGCATGGAATTTGAACGGCTGATCTCAACTGGTGGCCCTTTATTAGGAGATTTAAAAAGACCGGGGGATCTAAAATGCCCCAAACGAATTGGCTTTATTCAGTGCGTCGGCTCGCGCACCCAAGATCCAAATCGCGGAAACCCTTATTGTTCAAATATCTGCTGTATGAACACCATTAAAGCTGCGCAGTACCTTAAAGACAATTATCCAGAAATTGAATCTACAGTTTTTTATATGGATCTGCGTGCTTCTGGTAAAGGGTTCGAGGAATTGCTTATGCGTAGCAAGGGCAGCGGGGTTCGCTACATCCGAGGACTACCCGGTGAGGTATTTGAAGATTCGGCTACTGGGAATTTACGTGTCACTGTAGAGAATACTACTGCAAACCGATTGGAAGAATATGAATTTGACATGCTTGTTTTAGCCGTTGGCGGTACCCCAGCAAGGAATACCGAAGCGATCCGGCAAATGGTAAGCCTTTCCAAATCGCCGAGTGGATTTCTCAAGGAAGCCCATCCCAAACTATTGCCAGTTGATACACCGACAAAAGGTGTCTTTATTGCCGGATCTGCAGAGAGTCCAAAAGACGTTCGCGAGAGTGTCACCCAGGCCAGTGCCGCCGCCTCTCGTGCTGGGATCTTGATCAATAAAGACAGGCTTTCCGTGGAAGCGATCACAGCCATTGTTGACGAGGACCTGTGCAAACGTTGTGGTTTATGTGCTGCGGTTTGCCCTTTCAGCGCAATCCAATGGCAGAAAAAAGAAGTAGCTCGTATCACGACCGCTGCATGTGCGGGTTGTGGAACCTGCGCGGCTGAATGCAAATATGGTGCGATTCACATGCGACACTTTTCAGACCAATCCATCTACGCCCAGATCGACGCTGTCCTGGAAGATGAACCTCAATCCAGTATTGTGGCTTTTGCCTGCAATTGGTGCTCTTATGCTGGTGCTGACACCGCTGGTGTATCCCGCCTACCTTATCCTCCCAATGCTCGAATCATCCGAACCATGTGCTCTGGAAGGGTAAACCCGGAATTTGTCTGGTACGCTTTTAAGAAAGGCGCACCCGTCGTCCTTGTTTCTGGTTGTCATTATGTGGACTGCCATTATATTGATGCAAACCGGGCTACAACCCAACGTGTAGATGGTTTGTGGGATGGAATGGAAAAAGCCGGTATCCGTCCAGATCGGCTGATGCTCGAATGGTGTTCCGCTGCCGAGGGTACGCGTTGGCAGGAGATCATGGTCCGAGTTGAACAGAAACGCCAAATTATCACTAATGGTGAAATTTCCCAAACACAGGCTGCCCTAGCTGAAGCAAAAGTCCCAAACCCCTACCGACCCCGCCCTGGAGATGAAGGTAAAACTGTGGAATTTGCTTGTCTGCAATGCGATCATCATTGGAAAGGTCCCTACCACAGCAACCAGGAGCGCACTTGCAATTCCTGTCACTCCAACAGCGTCCGAATCCTGTAGGACAAATTTTTATTACTCTCCCATTCCATCATCAGGCTCATCCAGTCCTGTGCCTATCGCGTTGAAAGTAATTATGGAATCAATCGCACCATCACCAATGCTACCTTCATCAATCCAGACGATAGCATTACTCCTCGTCATCGTAAACCAGAAATGTGACGGAAAAACTTCCGGGGGAAATACCGTAATCAAACCTTCACATTTACTATTCCCTCCAAAAATGCCGCCACCTCTCTATGGACACAAAAGGAGTAAAGCTTTAAGAATTTTTAGATTATTGCAGTCTTTATGGATCGATCATCAAGTACCAATCCTTAACCAGCAATAACACAACCTTAATTCAGAAAATCCGTATATCTAGTACTGAGTCATAGTGAATAAGATGGAATAGAACTTGCATCGATCAGAAC
>CAZTJD010000021.1:0-37710 GCA_964613985.1 uncultured Anaerolineales bacterium | reverse complement strand
AGAATTTTGGCATAATCCACTTTGAGATGTGTACCGGCTGTATTTCTTGTTTTGGAAGCGATAGTCCTGTTAGCCATAGAAAACTCGCTCCTCGGCGACTTTATTGTTAATAATTGTAAGAATCAAGATTACCCCAAGCAGGACGATGGCAAGCGAAGCAGCATACCCATAACGTGTATTGCGGTTGAACTCTGTGAAGATGACGATACTGGCGGTGTCCGCGGTACCTAAAGCTGCTGCGCTGCGTAATACCCAAACGTGGTTGAAGGCTTTAAAAGTACCAATCACAGCCAGGAGGGTTAAGAAGTAAGTGGTTGGAGAAAGTAAGGGTAGGGTAATATGCCTGAATTGGTCCCATCGATTTGCTCCATCCATCGCGGCAGCTTCGTATAACTCACCGGGGATTCCGCCAAGTCCAGCCAGGAAGATTACCGTATCGTAACCGACATAACTCCAAATATTGAAGATTATGATTACCATAAGTGCCAGACTAGGTCCTGCGAGCCATCCGGTTAATTCAACATTGTTGCCTAGCAGCATCTGTATAATTCCCTGCGGCTCATCCAGCCAAGCCAATGGTTCGAATCCGATTAACGATAATAAACTGTTAATAGGAGCGTTGATTCTGCCGGAAAAGAAGACCCGAAAAATTGCTGCAGTTGCAACCGCGGGTGTAATGTATGGGAGGAAATAGATCAGGCGAAACAGTGATTTGCCACGTATTTCCTGAAACAATAATGTTGCCAGGACTAGAGAGATAATCAGCTGGAAAGGCACTGTTCCTACGGAATAAAATACAGTCACGCGCAAACCATCCCACCAGTCTGGGTCACCAGCCTGGATGGCGCGGGGTAATTCAGCGATGAGCGCCCAAGCACCAACGGCAAGGATTGCTGCAGAAATTATTCGCAGGATGACACTTAAATTCGAGTCGCGGTGGGCAGCACTCCTCCAGATGAGCCAGGATGCTAATAATAATAAGAAACCCGCGCTGATCGTGACAACCTGAGCCCAAATTTCGATGGGTTCACTCGTCTCAAGTGCCTGTGTATATACCCTTTGGATCTCTACCCAAGTAAACCAGGCTAATAGGATGCCAGAACCCAAATAAATGAATATCAGAATCCATGAAGAGTAATTCGCTGAAGCATGAAGACCAACCGCAAGGAAACGGTTAACCAGGTAAGCCAGAATTAAACCGATAACCAAAATCAGCAAAGATAATCGTAGGGCTGATTGAACTGTGGGGGTTCGCCAGGCTTCCCCCAACAACTGGACGAATAAATCTTGTGTTCGAACCATCCCCCGAACTTTATTCGCAATTCCCAAAACCTCTGGCAGTAGAAGTACAATGAAACGGACGAATGCGGCGATTCCTAAAGTTGTAATAAAACCTGGGATGATCCAGATATAAGGTTTCCCCTTTTTTTCCTTGGTTGTATTAATTAATTTCCGGTACGTACGGATCGCCAGGAAGATCAGGATCGTTGCAACCCAGAAGAATGCGATATATGCCAGGTTGCCTAATGCCTTAGTATAGTTATCCAGACCTAAAAAGTTGCCCGGGTTAATACGCCATTTATGTAAACTGACATAAACAGAAAATCCGATAGGGAATAAGCCAAATACTGCGATAATAACGAACGCGGGGAGGATAAACAGGCAGCCTGTCAGGTTTTCCCGAATATCCATCCATTTGATTCTTGTTCGTTTAGATGTTTCTGCAGGTCTGGTCAATGTTTTGAGAGCCAAAAGGTTCCTCCACATGATTTAATGGAAAACACATTCGATGTTCCCCTACCTATATGACAGCTGGTGTTTTTATGGTCAGCATTTGGATTCATTGTTTTTAAAATGGTTTTGAACCGCAGCTACCCAGATTCCTTTGAGATTAAGTATATCAAAAGCTTTCGTTAACGCCAACCTGTAAATGGGGATTTAACCCATTCTTTATAGAAAATTTAAGATCATAAAATTTTAGGAGGACCTAACGCTCCAGGTGTATTAATAAAATCTGGTTTGCTGTGGCATTGAGTGAGTCTAGGATTCCAGAAAGATCTATCTCTTCCTCTTCTTCTCCATCTGCAAGAAAAATGGACTGCAGTGCTAATTCCATTTCCTGGTGAACGAAATCATATCCGGGTAGTGATGGTTCAGTCTTTCCATATGGAAGCAGATTGAAGGCAATTTGATAATTGGGTGATGTCTTAAAGAAATCAACTAAGAAATTACCAGCACTCCCTCGGACCGGTAGATAGCCTGCTTCCTGTCCCCACTTAGCCTGGATTTGTGGTTCGGAGAAATATTTAATAAACAACCAAGCTGCAAGTTCTTTTTCTGGTGTACTGGTGGGGATACTCAAACTAGCTCCGAATATATTCTGAACTGGATTTTCTGAGACCGAAGGTATCGAAGCGACAGCCCAGTGGAAATCCCCTGCGTTATCAACGAGGTTTGCTATTGTGGGGAGATGAAGGCTGGAATCGATCATAAAGAGTAATGATCCTTCGCTGAAAGCTGTCTGGTTAATGGCGCGGTCTATAGCTGTACTGGCACATCCTGAATCGATCAAATTTCGTAAGAAGGATATGGTAGAAGTTGGAACTGTGCCGTTTAAAAGGAATTGGTTCCGTTCCTGATCGAAAATTTCTCCTCCAAAAGCAAAAACCCAGGATGAGAATCGGGTAGCATCTAAATAAAACTGATAACCTGACCCGCTTTCACCAGATGGGAGTGTAAATGCACTGGCAGCGCACGCCATTTCTCTAAACTCATCGGGAGTTTTCGGAGGTGCCTGGTATCCCAGTTCATTAAGCAAGTCGACGTTATAGTAAAGTATGTCGGTAGAACGTTGGATTGGAAAACCCAGACGGCTACCTTCAAAAAATTTATAACGATCCTGTTCGAAAATTGGCTGGAAGAAATCTTTTTGGTCTTGATTTCGAAGACCCCATAGGGTGCTATCGAGCAGGCTTTCGAGGGTAACGAGACCACTCGCTTCCTGGTAAGCTGCTGCCTGATGTTGGTAAGCTAGAACCAGGTTTGGGACATCTTCAGTATTGAGAACAGGTAAAAGCTTTTGGAAGATTTCCCCATAACTTTGATGAACAACTGGCATTACAGTGATTCCCCATTTGTTTGTTGCATTAAACTCATTGATGATCTCTGCTAATATTAAGGATCGTTCCTGGTCCTGCTGGTGCCAGAATGTTATCGATTGCCCGTTAGGATCGATTTCAGCCCATGGATCTGGTGATTCGGGAATCAACGCGATTTCTTCTTTCAGGATAAGATTGGCTTTCTCAGATAGTTCAGAGAGAGTAGTGTTGATGTCGGCTTCATTAAGAATCGCGTATAAGGTTTCCAGGCTGAGTGTTTGAATTTGATCATAACCGGGCACATTAGGTTCCTGGGAGCTGTAATTCAGTAAGTCGAGGGTCATCTGAGCTGCCGGACTTTCTGAGTAATAAGCACCAAGGAGATCAACAGTGCTACCTCGAATGGGTAATACATTTGTCTCCCGAATCCATTTCGCCTGTATTTCTGGACTTGAGAAGAATTTTAGAAACAGCCAGGCAGCTAATTCTTCTTTTGGGGTAGTTTTTGGGATGCTTGCGGATGTTACCTGCAGGTTTGGAGCAGGATTGGTGGTTGTATGAGGAAGTGCGCTAATCTGCCAGTTGAAATTTGCTTCTTCCTGAATACTGCTTCGGAATTCGGGGATTTTTTCAATGGAATCGATTGTGAAAAGGACAACACCACGGCTGAAATCTTTTTTTATCTCTTCAACCATGTATTCTGCGGTCGAATTCGATTCGGTGAATCCGCAGCCTCGTTCGATAAGTGATTGCAAAAAAAACATTGCCTCGTTGATATTGGCACTTTCAAAGTTATATTGATTTGATCCGTGATCGAATAATATACCGCCAAAAGCCAGGGACCAGTCCGAAAAGCTACCGGGTGAGATTTGCAGATGGACGCCCATTCTGCCAGTTGCCGTGGAACCGCTAAAAGGCTGACCCGTTGCTGAACAGGCTGCTTCCAGGAAGCTTTCCGGTGTGGTTGGTATGTTAGTATAGCCAAGTTCAGCCAACCAATCCAGGTTGTAGTAGAGTACATTCATTTGCCCATATAATGGGTAGGTTAATCGGCTGTTGTTAAAAGACGGGAAAATGCCCTGTTCAAACAAACCCGGGTAGAAGTCAAGAATATCCATCTCGGCTAATCCCCAATTTGGGTGATTCACAAGGTGGTTGATATCAATAAGAGCATCCCCTAATTGATAAGTAGAAGCCTGTGTCTCTGTGGCAATCAAAAGACTTGGGGATTGCGATGTATTCATAAAGGATACCATTCTATTTTTTATATCCTCGTTTCCTCCCTGGTAGGATGGGTCAACCAAGATTCCCCAGGCGTTGTTGCTATTGAATTCATTAATAATATTTATGAGCGTGGTTTCACGTTTACCCGGAAAAGTATGCCAGAATGTGACCACCTGACCTGTTGGATCAATCCCAGCATAGTTGTCCATCAATTCATCCGTTGCTAGCGCTTCCACTGTCGGTGTTTCATCAACCTCCTTTGGTATCGGGATGATATCAGTAGCTTCGGGCTCAACCAGGGTTGATATTGTAGCGTGGGTTGGTTCAATACTCTCCACTGTCTTTTGTTCAGGGTTGCAACCTGACAGAAAAATGATAAGGAATAGGAAAGCATTAAGAAGGGTAAGTTTTACAAAATGAAAAAATTTTTTGTTCAAGAGAACCTCTGAGTTTAAGTCTTTGAATGATACAATCCATACTATCCAATCAAAATTAGTATTAATGATGCTTTGATCAAAAAATCTATATCATATTATTTTAGTACATCCAAAGTATATCAAAAAGAAGCTAACCTATGCGATTCAAATTGCATATCATCCTCTTGATTTTCTTTTATTTCCTTGGGCCAGCCTGTACAACCCAAGAAACCCCCCCGACTACAGTACCTAGCGAAACATATTCAAGTTCGATCTCCACAAAGCAGGTAAAGGTAACACGCACACCAATAATAGCTGTAACAGAGGATCTAGTGGGACCTTTGCCGCCCATTAATATTGACTTAGACCCTGTGCGTGGTACCAAGATACTTTTTTGGCATTCTTGGGAAGGGGAAGTTGCCACCGTTATTGATAACTTGACTTCTGAATTTAATCGAGTGAACTCTTATGACATTGAAGTGATCGTGGAGAGTCAGGGAAGTGAACTTCATGAGGTTGTTAACCAGGCATTGATCACAGGACAATTCCCCAACCTTGTACTCGCGACAACCTATGATCTATTAACCTGGAAGCATGCCAGGGATATTATCGTAGACTTGAATGAATATATTAATATTCCTGATCTAGGATTGAGCGAAACGACAATCAAAGATTTCCAACCCCTACTGTGGGAACAAGATATTTCCAATGGAATTCGATTGGGTATTCCAAGTCATGCGGGGTCAACACTCCTAGCATACAACGAAAGTTGGGCAAAAGAAATGGGATTTGGGTCGGCTCCTGCGACACCAGAAGCATTTACCACACAGGCTTGCGCAGCTGCAGCAGCATCAATGAAGGATGATGTTATTGATGGGAATGGCGGGTTTATCACCCAAATGGATCCTTCACAAATGATGAGTTGGATCATGGCGTTCGATGGTGATGTGACTAAAGGAGTGAGAGATGATTATGATTTTCATTCTGGGGAAATTGTGGAAGCCTTTGAATATGTTAAATTCTTGTTTGATGGAGGCTGTGTCTGGACTCCAGGTGTACCTTATGTGGAGGATGCATTTTCAAACCGTAAAGGTTTATTTTACGCCACCACCATCCTTGATTTGCCTTATATCGAGGCTGCCTTTACTGAGAATGGGGCAACGGATACTTGGAATGTTATCCCCTATCCCACGGAAGATGGAACTGGGTTGATCAATATCATTCCCTACTCCTATGCAATCCTAGGAACCGTTCCTGAGGAACAATTAGCAGCCTGGTTATACCTGAAGTGGATGATTGCACCTGAAAACCAAGCTGGGATCGTAAAAGCCAACAGCTCTTATCCAGCACGCATTTCAACAATGACTTTCCTTAATGATTATGTGGAAGATCACCCACAATGGGCTGAAGCCCAAGATTTATTCCAATACGGTTTCGTTGAACCCAGGCTGAGTTCGTGGTACTTTGCTCGGTGGGCTGTCCGTGATGCAATACAGGAATTGTTATCGGCAGATTTTTTGAGTACCGAAATTCCTTCTCTCTTGAAGGAATTAAATACCTTACTCGCTGAGATTCATATGGAGAAGCATTAGGAGAGCTTGCTTTATCAGGAGTTAATATGCTGAGTGGTTATTTGCTTTAAGAGTTATCCCCCCAGGTTTCCAATTTACGAATAACAACTTGTTGCATTTCGTTTTGCACTTTCTCAAATGGCTGGCTGGCATCGATTACCACCCAACGGTTGGGTTCAGCCTTTACTAGTTGGTGGTAGCCTTTACGGACCCGTTGATGAAATTCGATGACAAACCTATCTAAGCGATTAACATCCCCCTCTTGACTCCGTCGCTGTAATCCAAGTTGAACCTCAAGGTCAAGTAATATTGTCAAATCTGGCTTTAAACCTGCGGTGGCAAAGTTGATAATGGCGTGAAGCTGTTCGAGGTTAACTTGATGTCCATATCCCTGATAGGCAATGGTCGAATCCGCATAACGATCGCAGAGAACGATCTCTCCCAATTTAATACGGGGAAGGATCACCTGTTCAACTAATTGGGCGCGAGAGGCTTGAAAGAGAAGGATTTCGGTTCGGGGATGCATTTCGACATTGTGATTATCGAGGAGTACTTCTCGGATCTGATCCCCAATCGATGTGCCACCTGGTTCGCGCGTACAGAACACGGGTAAACCGGCATTGTGAAGAAAATCCCGTAGAAAGGGGAGTTGGCTTGATTTTCCGCTGCCTTCAGGGCCTTCTAAAGTGATAAACAAAAGCTTATTCTCGATAAATCCTGACGCGTCGATTGGGTTCTTTACCGTAAGAGTAAGAATATAAGTTCGCCCGACGAGCCATCTCATGTTGAAGCCGACGGATGTAAGAGGATTCAGGAGAAAGTTCCACCCAACGCTCCCCATTTAATACCGTATTAATTGCTTCATATGTTTTTTGCATGGTTTCTTCTTCGTTTGCTCGTGGACCTGAAGGGGAGAGGTTGAACAAACCACTCAAAAAACGTTGCATTTGGGTGATCGTATTGGAGCGTAATACATAAACAGGTGTACCCTGATTTTCGGCGTCGACAATTGTTTGCTGCCGCTTTCGAAAATGAGTTCTAAGCGTGACAACGACCTGCGTTTTATGAATATCTTTTTCTAGGATAATTGGAACGCCCAGTTCTTTAGCAGCCTGGATTAGGCGATTCCTGGCAACGCCATAGGGAAAGATATGAATCGGTTCAAATTTCTGCTGTTGCTCAGTTGTTGATATTTCTGAGTAAGGTGATTCTACGATATCAAGTGATGGTGAACCATCCATATCTGATGACCTACGAAATCCCTGTGGGTCGCGACGTCCAGCAATGGGTTTCTGTGTCCTCGTGATGCGGATTTCCCCATTTTCGTCTCTAGAGCGGGTTTCAGGAGGGATAGGCTTACCTCTTAATAAGGAGTCTACCGCTTCCGCGACATCAATATGCACTGCAACCTGGTCTCTTGTTTGAATCTCAATTAATACATCAAAAGTCGGTGGTGATCTACGTTCCAGGACTGTTTTCTGAGTACCTCGCCGGCGAGCTTCTTCGTCGGACAAGGTGACAGATTCAATACCACCGACTAAATCTGAAAGGGTAGGGTTGAGGAGCAGATTTTCAAGTGTATTTCCATGGGCAGTACCAATGAGTTGGACACCACGTTCGGCGATGGTTCGAGCCGCAGTGGCTTCTAATTCTCGTCCAATTTCATCGATCACAATCACTTCTGGGTTGTGGTTCTCTACTGCTTCAATCATTACTTCATGCTGAAGAGCGGGTGTTGCCACTTGCATACGACGAGCATGTCCTACAGCAGGGTGGGGGACATCGCCATCACCACCTATCTCATTGGATGTATCAACAATTACAACTCTCAAGGTTTCTGCCAGGATTCGAGCTGCTTCTCGCAACATGGTTGTCTTACCAACTCCAGGGCGTCCTAAAATCAGTAAGCTTTTTCCACTCTCGATGAGGTCCTTGATAATATCGGTTGTACCGTACACAGCACGTCCTACGCGGCAGGTGAGTCCCACAACATCCCCTCGGCGGTTTCGGATTGCTGAGATGCGATGGAGTGTTCTTTCCAGCCCTGCTCGGTTGTCTGTATCAAAGGTGCCAATTCGTTTTGCTACATAATCAATTTCCCCTCTGGTGATTTCGTCCTCGCTGATGACCACCTCTCCCTTTAAAAATCGGGCGGTTGGTATTCTCCCCAAATCAAGGATGACTTCCAATAAATTACTACTGTCATTAGCAGTCTTAACTGATTGTGCTATTGTCGGCGGTAAAACACCTAATAGGGCATCAAGGTCATCTGTGATTTTTTTGTTAGCCATTTGTTCTCTATTCTAGCAGTGTTGGGAAATCCTCTCCCGACACAGTTAAATTGTTCCGATGTGAATGAACGATAGGAGCGGAGATTTCTGTTTGCCCATTAATACTTGGCAGGGTTTGTAAAGCGATTTTTTGTCGAGCGACCAGACGTTTTACCATCACGGCTTGCAACGGGCTTGGTTGGGATTCCATCTCTCCAATAGCTGGTTCTAGCCATGATTGATAAGTTCTTACACACAGGTAAATAGGTCGAGAACGACGGTCAGGAATGCTTGTTATCAGGCTTGTAAGTACCTCATCGATATTCGCCGCATCGGGGTGGATAAATGGCTGAGCCCATATTCCATGAATACCGTATTTTAAATCGACAAAAGCTGTTAATGAATCATTATGTTGGCAAACCAGTCCCTGTAAACTCTTCGTGGGCAGAGTTTCCATTTGAGCAACCAATCCAGGGACGATGTTGTGGAAGATAGTTTGAATATCGATGATATGAGGTTCCTTTATGGGTGACCATTGCATTTGAGTATTCCCTGCAGGCCCATCATTGGTAATCTTCCAGATACGCTGACGGGCATAAATCCCAAAACCTGCTTTTCGGAGCACTTCGAAGGTTGGTGCCAATTCATCAACTTCTGCAAGCACATGAAATGCACCCCGTTTTCCAGCTTGTTTGGACAGATACTCAATCAAGACTTGAGATCTGGGATTATTAATCCTTTTTAAAGGAGCCAGAAAGGAAATTCGACTGACAGTTGAATCGGATGGATGGTGAAGTTGTCCAATTAAAGGGATTTCATCATCAGCTGTAATCCAAGTGAAATTTCCTGTGGTGGGATTTAAGAAGGATAATATTACAGAAGAAGAAATCGTGGTACCGCGAGTTAACCCCAAGGCATTGTTCAGACATATTCCCTGGTTCCGATAACGGTGTAGGATTGGCAAATCGCGCCAATCAAAGAGGCGTATCATCAACTCAGCAATTGCCTATTAGGGTGAGAAAGTATCTGTGAAAACGGTCGTCGCCGGTTAATTCTGGATGAAATGAGGTCGCTAACCAATGATTTTCCTGTGCGGCTACAATCTCTCCATTGGGAAGTGTTCCCAAAACTCTAGCTTTTCCGAGAACAGCTTCAATCAAAGGAGCTCGAATAAAAATGGCGTGATAGGGACCTTGCATTATCTTTGAATTATCAGTCGTCTTTATGTTGTTTAATACGGGAATGTCAAGATCGATTTCAAAACTATCCACCTGACGCCCAAATGCGTTCCGGGCAACCAAGATATTCATTAGCCTTAGCAAGGGTTGGTCTCGACGTACGTCTTTGGAAAGGAAGATAGCTCCAGCGCAAGTACCCCAAACCGGTTTTTTTATGCCAAACTGCCGTAGGTCTTCGAGTATATTGAAGTCAACAGCCAGTTTACCGATCGTGGTTGATTCTCCACCGGGGATGATCAACCCGTCAATTTCAGCAAGTTGATCGGAGTTGCGTACCTCAATACTGTCTACCCCGATGCCATTTAAGACATTAATGTGTTCAAAAAAATCGCCTTGCAGGGCTAATACGCCGATCTTCATCATTGGCGCGTGTTTACTGAGGTTTATCCCGTCCAATGGTTGGGTCAAATTTATGGAATAGCGTGGTTACCAACCTCGTCCAGCAATTAACTCTGCTTCAGGGATATCCGTAACCTGACGTCCGACCATCGGTTCTCCCAGATTCTTGCTAATTTCAGCAAGGATTTCTGGATTGTTGAAGTGTGTAACGGCTTTGACGATCGCTGCTGCTCGTTTTGCTGGGTTGCCTGATTTAAAGATACCTGAACCCACGAAGCAACCATCAACACCAAGCTGCATCATCATCGCGGCATCAGCAGGTGTTGCGATTCCACCAGCAGCGAAGTTAACCACAGGTAATCGACCTAACTCTTTGGTTTCTTTAACAATGTTATATGGTGCACCAATGTTCTTTGAATAGGTCATTAACTCTTCATCGGGCATATTCTGTAAGCGACGGATCTCACCCAAAACACTCCTGGCATGGCGGACTGCTTCGACAACATCTCCAGTACCAGCTTCGCCCTTGGTACGGATCATTGCAGCACCTTCTCCAATCCTGCGTAAAGCTTCTCCCAGGTTTCTACAGCCACACACAAAGGGCACTTTAAATTCATGTTTATTGATATGGTATGCTTCATCGGCAGGGGTTAGCACTTCAGATTCATCGATATAATCAACCCCGATCGCTTCCAAGATTTGGGCTTCCACAAAGTGACCAATACGAACTTTGGCCATTACAGGGATGGAGACGGTTTCCATAATTTCAGTAATCAAGCCAGGATCACTCATTCTGGCTACCCCACCAAAGGCTCGAATATCTGCGGGGACGCGCTCAAGAGCCATCACGGCGACCGCTCCAGCTTCTTCTGCGATCTTAGCGTGCTCCGAGGTAACCACATCCATAATCACCCCACCTTTGAGCATTTGAGCCAACCCTTTTTTTACAGCAAATGTTCCAATTTCTTTTTCCATTGTTCAACCTTTCTAGTAACCAGTGAACAGCAAACGCAGTAATTAGTCATATCAAGGAAAAGCAAGCAGAGATAAATTTGGATTTTTGTGGGCGCCCAGGATGGGATCAGTGATTTTCGTATAAAGCTACCTGGACATGTCAACTATCAAGAGCTTGCATAGCGCGTTTGCTGTAAAAAATTACTTCAAGAGATTCTACTATTGTATGAGAATATTCTACCACGTGGATGGTAGCAGGGCAATCCGGCATCCCTCTTCCTGGTAATTTCTAACTCAATATTCAGGATCTAATTACATTGTCGGTCATCCTTCGTGTCAGGCTGGCTGATACCTTAACCGGTTTGAGATGGGGAAAGCGTTATTGAACCGTTAATAACAATTTAAGGAGCGATTGTTTTAGGCTCCAGGTGATATAACGGCTGATGTAGATCGTATACAGGTGATGCTGAACATGCATCTATTTAGAAAACTTTTTTGTCTTATGGGAAAACAAGATTTTTACCCTGTGACCTTCCCCTTTGGTATTAGGCTCGATAACCAAGTGTTTTTTGATGTTATCGGGGTTCGACTGAAAATTTTATAGCAGTGCGTAGTTTTCCGTCAATATCCACATCAACAAAGTGAGGTACGCAGATTATTTCTATTCCATCTTCGGCCAGATAACCTCTCGCAAGTGCAAGCGCTTTTACAGCTTGGTTGACCGCGCTCGCTCCTATTGCCTGTACATCAGCATGGTTATGTTCACGGATGACGCCAGCAATGGCTCCAGCTACAGCGGAAGTGCGAGAGGAGGCAGCGACCTTAATTATGTCGATATGACCAACATCCTTGTTATCTATGTCCATAATGGTAACCCTTTGTTCAGCAATGAATCTGGTCAATATTAATATGATTGTACAGTATTTTTATAATAGAATCAAGCAAGAAAAGAAAATACTAGGAATAATCCACCTATAATGAGATTTTTTGATTTTAAAGTACAAGATGATTGATATTTTTCGGATTGCTAGATGTTCACCTTGCCTTCCCTGCTTCCCTATGGCACAATACTTACTACTACGGATACTATTTGATCATCTCAGAGGAATAACGCTACTGAAAATATTTCTCTCAGAATTTGAGCATTAGCTTAAGATTTTTACGAATTGAGTTATACTTTAATGTCCCGCTGGTTGCGATTTTTCATTATTTTAGTCCTTGGTATTGGTATTGGTTTGCTTTATGGGTGGGTGGTTGATCCCGTGGAATATATTGATACTTCCCCGGAATCCCTGCGAGATGATTATAAGACTGATTATGTACTGATGGTAGCAGAAGCGTATCAGACGGAAGGGGAACTTGATCTGGCTTTGGAAAGGTTAAAATTCTTGGGTGAAGCTGCTCCGGAAGTCCTTGTGGATAATGCTTTGTATTTTGCAGTTCAATCTGGATATTCTGCATCAGATCTGAAACTGTTAAGAGGATTGAGCGACGCTTTAACTGCAGAAATGAACCAGTATGAGGGCGATCAACCATGAAGGAAGATCGTGGTTCCTGGTATTTGTTAACAGCAATTGTATTAGGTATTGGGTTAGGCTTACTTTATTCCTGGATAATATCACCAATTGAATATGTGGATACACCACCCTTATCCCTTCGAAAGGATTATAAGGATCAATACAGGGCAGTAATCGCAGTGGCTTATGCCGCGACAGGCAATCTTGAAAGGGCAAAAAATCGATTGGCACTCTTGGGGGATGAAGATTCGGCGGTTTTTCTGGTAGCTCAAGCTCAGCGCACCCTTGCTGGTGAGGGCGACTTTGGTGAGGCACAAGCATTAGCGAACCTAGCAGCTGCTTTGGGTCAGGCACCTACCCCATTTCCTTCAGAGACAATTTTAACAAGTACTCAGGTGCCATCGCAAATCCTGACATCTACAGCAAGTGATTCCCTACCCCCAACACCTAACTACACCCAGACACCTTCTCCAACAAACGTACTCACATCCACCGATACAGTTAAACAGACAATAGAGGTCACTACTGGACCTGCAGGAACCGCAACGGTATTTGGGACACTAGGACCGACCCGACCAACAACCCAAATTACATACCTGGCCCCATCTCTCACACCCACTGCCACCCTATCACCTCCTTTTGTGCTTGATAACCGGGTAGAAGTATGTAATCCACTCCTCACTGAACCCCAAATCCAAGTCTTTGTCTCTAATACAGCTGGAATTGGCATACCCGGTATAGAAATTATTATTTCATGGAATGGCGGGGAAGAACATTTCTACACAGGTATTAAAACAGATATTGATATCGGATACGCCGATTTCGTTATGGAACCAGAAATTCTTTATGTTCTGCAGGTTGCGAATGGCGGACAATTAATCGCCGATTTGACCGCCCCTCAATGCAAAAACGAGGCAGGAATAGTTTTTTGGGGCAGCCTGCGATTGGTATTTACTCATCCGTGATATTGTATATTCAGGATTGTTTTTATGATTCCTATTCGCGACCAACTTCCCACCCGTAATGTCCCAATTGTCAATTACCTTCTAATTGCTGCTAATATAGCAGTATTCATTTTTCAATGGTTGGCAGAGGCGAATGAAGAAGCATTGATTTATGAATTCGCCTTGATCCCGGCGAACTTCGTTTCCAACCTGACTATTGGAGAGGTTACAGACATTTTCACTGCCATGTTCATGCATGCTGGTTTAGCCCATCTTGGTGGTAATATGCTCTACCTTTGGATTTTTGGGGATAATGTTGAGGACAGTATGGGAGCAGGAAAGTATTTATTATTCTACCTGGTTGGTGGTATTGTTGCTTCCTTGACCCAGATACTTACAAATCCAGGATCGCAAATACCAACCGTGGGTGCAAGTGGAGCCATTGCGGCTGTGTTAGGCGCTTACCTAGTGCTTTATCCCCAAAGCAAAGTGCTTACAATCATCCCCTTAGGGTTTTTCATTCGCATGACTCTGTTGCCTGCGAGTATCGTTTTGATCTTTTGGTTTGTATTGCAATTTTTCAGTGGCATATTTGCTCTAGGCGGTCCAGATGTGGGAGGTATAGCATTTTGGGCTCATATCGGCGGTTTTGTTTCTGGCATTATCTTGGGGAAAATTTTCTCGAACAAGCGCAGAGAACAACATGCAGTTCACTGGTGATTGACTAATCAGGGAACGTGGAAAATTACACTTAGCATCTTTTTCAATTATTCATTGCAATTAAATCCACTGCGCGTTTAGCGCTGCTCTAAATGAAAGAAACTTTGCTGTTTATTGCGAACGGAACCACTTAGTGCGCGAATTATGTTTGCATACAATCTCTGATCCAGGGCGAAGATATTGCTTCGATGGTGAGGCTGCCTAACGGTGGCAGCATTAGGTTTGTTTGTAGTGTTTTTAGAATTTTGGGTAGTTGCCTGGGAATTGGTTGTTGGTTTAAAAAAACACTCTGGAAAGTCTGGTCTTGATCAATAATCCAGGGCGTATATATTAAATATGATTTGGCTTACGGTAAGAAATTCCAGGGATTCACCTTAACAGTACCAAATAGAAGTTCAAAGTGAAGGTGAGGACCAGATGAATTGCCAGTTGTCCCCATTGTGCCTATTGTCGCACCTTGATAAACACTTTCTCCACAACTTACGAAGATTGTGTCCAGGTGAGCATATAAAGATTGCCAATCATTCCCGTGATCAATGACGATGAGATTCCCGTAACCGCTATTGCTCCACCCGGAATAGACAATCACGCCATCGTCTACTGCCCAGATCGAATCTCCTCTCTGGCCACCGATATCAATACCATAATGATTGATTTCTGGACTGTAATCATAACCAGAAAGCCAGTGATTCGCAGTTGGCCAGATGAAAATCCCGTCCCCCACGATACCGTCCATCAGCACCCCGCAGTGTCCCGGTCCATAGGTACGCGCAATGGCAGGATTGTCACGCGGTATCCGAGGAGGCCCGTAATCGACCATCTCACGGGTTCCACCGGGGATTATAAGCATGATCCCTGGAGGTATATCAGGGTTATGGATATCGGTTGTGAAAATATCAAACGGATTACCAATCCATTCTAGCACATCATTGGCCTCAACTCCATAAAACTCGGCCACTTTTTGTAAATCTTCACCAGCGCTCCATTTGTGATAAGTACCATTTACTGGCAGAATGTTGAGGATCTGACCAACCTGTAAATGGTGTGGGTTGTCGCGCAGGATAGAAGTGTTAGCCCACATAATGGTTTCGGGTTTTAGTGAAAACTGCTCAGCGATACCGAAAACGGAATCCCCTGCAACAACGGTGTAGGTGATGACATCTACCCTTGGTCGTGTAGGGATAGAAGTATATAAAGACACCTGGCGGAAGAGGCCCCCAGCAGCTTCCGCATCGAATGAGATAGGAGGCAAGAATGGTTGTTCGTCTATCGGGGTTGGTGTCAGTACCTCTGCAGCTCGAGCACTTAACTCATTTCTGGGAATTCTATGGATTGGGAAACCTTCCAAGTACGTTCGCATTGCCCAAACCGCAAATAACACTAAAATGGTAGAAAACAGAATGGCGCCTACTCGTAAAACTGGTTCCCCTAGACCAGCCTGGGAGATACCTTTCCAAACCTGTTCAGGTGCAGGGGCATTCTCTTTTTTGGAAACCACCTCAGAACTTGCTTGTTCTCGTCCTGGGAAATCAGCAAGTGGATCGAAATCGTCTATGTACCGGCTATCGCTTCTGTGTTCTTCAGGCATTAAGGCAACCTCAACGTGGGCATCTTATCACCGGTATATTCGTCAGTCAAGCGAATTGATATTGATGAATGATTGGGAATGGCAAAGGAATTGTCCTTCTTCCTTAAAGTTTTACGCCTTCAAAAAGATCAGTTTCTCTTTCTCCTGGTTCAGCTGGGGGAACAGCGCGCATGAATTGATCTTTTCTTCCGAACAATCGAGAAATCCATTGTATTGGACCTCTTACCAGCCTTGCCCCACCCTGACTGGCGTGACACATAGCAGCAGCATCTTTCTGCCGTTCAACATTCCGATATTCAATCTGGGCATGAATTGGATAGTCTTCAAGCGCCAGTGCAGTCAGGTCGATATCATTATTCTTACCCCAACGCGTTGGGTCTTTTCCAAAAAAGCGGATCAACTTGACTGCGAGACGGATGAACCTTTTAGAAATCGTGTGGTAATAGAGTTTCTGTGGTTGGTAGGGTGAAGAATCGCTGACAAAATCTGGATTACCAGCAAGGTGGAAGGCTTTGATTGTTGCTTTGTGAATAGCGATGTGATCAGGATGCCCGTATCCACCCATAGGATCGAAAGTCAACATAACTTGCGGTTGGAGTTGACGGATGTATTCCGCAATTTTGGTGGCAACTTCCTCTATTGGTGCCTGGATCAATGCATCAGGGTGTTTGTTATCTGGAGAACCATCCATGCCAGAGTCGCGGTAATCTAGAAAGAAGACTCCAGATAGACCTAAATGTCCAGCGGCGCACCGCAGTTCAGCTTCACGCAGTTCACCAATAGACTGGTAATCCTGTAAATACTCTGGTCCGACTTCCCCCGCTTCTCCCCTGGTGGCACAAATAAGATTGACTTTCACCCCTTTTTGAGCGTAGAATGCCAGGGTTCCTCCCATGCCGAAGGATTCATCATCGGGGTGGGCAAGCACACTTAACATCGTTTTGATTTTTTTACTCATTTCGCAATATAAATGACCTAGAAAAATACGAAAGATGTTTGATCGTTAGATATATTGATTTCAAACGAAACTGATTAATAAGTTGGTAAGCTAGGATCAACCTCACGAGACCAGGCGTTTACTCCTCCCTTTAGATTTTTAATCTTCCTAAATCCAGCGTTGTGAAGCATTTGCAATGCACGGGTTGAGCGAATTCCTGCTTTACATATTAAAATGATTTTATGGGCACGGTCAAGTTCACTCAATCGCCCAGCTAACTCTCCAAGAGGGATCAGGATGGCGCCCTCAATTCTGGAGATCTCAAGTTCATGAGGCTCACGGACATCGATGAGCGTTAAATCCTCGCCAGAATTTAACTGTCTTGCCAATTCAGTAGCAGTGATATCCCATTCTTCTCCTGCTGATCCTTCATTGCCGTTATGCATGGATGTACCGCAAAATTCTTCATAGTCGATTAATTCAGTGATTTCGGGTTTTGATCCACATACCTTACAATTGGGATTCTTGCGTAGTTTAACGAAATCGAAAGACATATCAAGGGCATTGTAGAGAAGTAATTTACCACTCAGTGTTTCGCCAATTCCCAATATTATTTTGATCGTTTCAGTAGCCTGCAAGGTGCCTACGGTGCCTGGTAATACTCCTAGTACACCACCCTCCGCACATGAAGGAACTAATCCGGGTGGTGGGGGTTCAGGGTAGACACAACGGTAGCAGGGCCCATCGTTGAAATTAAACACACTCACCTGTCCATCAAATCGGAAGACGGCTCCAAAGACATTGGGTTTTCCAGTTAAGACCGCCAGGTCATTGATAAGGTAACGGGTTGGAAAGTTATCGGTGCAGTCTAGGATAAGATCGTAAGGTCCTGCGATACGATATGCGTTTTCTGAGGTTAAGATCTCATTGTAGATCTCCACCTTGATATCGCAGTTGACATCCAGCATCCGTTCCCTGGCAGACTCCACCTTAGGGCGACCGAGTGTTGATTCTCCATGGATGATCTGTCTTTGAAGGTTTGAGATCTCTACTGTATCATAGTCAACCAATCCAATATGACCTATTCCTGCAGCTGCTAAATAAAGCGAAACAGAGGATCCCAATCCTCCCGTACCGGCTATCAGCACTGAGGCAGCTTTAAGCTTCATCTGACCCTCAAGACTGATTTCAGGGATTACGAGGTGCCTAGAATAGCGAAGTATTTCGGTATGTGATAAATCGGGTAGCATGGTAATTTTTTTGTGTAAAAGATTTTGTACAGAGATTTACAATGAAGTAAGGTTTCTTAATAGTTAAGTATTCCAAGTCTTGGGAATTCAGTTATTTAAAGATGGTATTAATTCAAGGTGTGTTTCTCAGGCCTATGACGTGAATCTATTTGATTAATGAGTTTATCATAATTATAGCGAACCACTTTCAGCTTAGAGTCTGCTGAAAAAAGTGCTGACTAAAGCAAAAGTGAAAAAACACACCAAAAAACCGGGTTTATCTAGCTTGTAAATCCTTATTTTTCAGATTTTTCAAGCCAAAGCGACAGCGGCGCGAAAGGTTATGTAAGCTGTAGGCATATCGGAAGCGATGAATTCAATGCTGGTCCCGTCGAGTCGGTTTGCACCAGGCAAACGGCAGGCACTATCAGCCATTTCAACCAACTGGAAATCAATTATTCCTTTAACCGGTTGAGTGACCTTAAAAGGTGATGGTCCTTTTCCTTCTCGCAAACGCTGGATTGCTTTTCGTGCACCGGCATGGATTCTCTCTTGAGCCACTGCAGGAGGTAAGCATTCTGCTGAAGAGAAGCTCGTAGCTCTCTTGACATTGACGGTTTCGAGATCACCCAGCAGAGATGAACCTTGTTCGCAAGTAGTCTGATCACCAGTGATCATCAGGATAGGCGTACCGAAATAACCGCATAAAGCACCATTTATACCATATTCACCCATTTCGACCTGGTTGAGCCAAACCCGGGCGACCTTTCTGCTTGACCAGGTGTGTGCCAGAATACCGTTGGCAGAACCACTACGCGCGTGGTAACCAACGAAGATCACCCCATCGAAATCACCGGATTCAATTCCTTGGACCATTGCATAAGGGGAAGCGTTTCCCGCGTTAAGACTAGCGCGATGATCCAGGTGGTCAATTAGGATATTCGTGCCTCCATCGTGCCCATCTGTAATGATAACTTCACTTGCCCCGCCCTCGAAAGCACCAGCGATTGTGGCGTTGATGTCATCAGTCATGATGACTCGAAAACGAGTGTATTCAAAATGTCCTGGAGTGACCTGGTCCCAGTTGGTTACACCGGAAATCCCTTCCATGTCTGCTGCGATTAAAATTTTCATCTTAAACTCCTATCTTATTTAAAGGAAAATGAAAGGGGATAATTAAACAAGAACCTGTTATTATACATTCTCTTACCTCTCTTAAGTCGCTCGTTGGAGGATAAAAGATTGATCCTGAAAAATCGTCACTAGGAGGTGAATCATTATCTTTAAGTTGAAGCCTATTTTTATTTCCAAATACTCATAAAGCTTAGGTATATTAAAATGAAGAAATAAGATTACTTCGAATAGGGTTGAAGTCTCTGCTCTTGCTATCGGAAATTAATCCACATAACCATGGTCAAGTTCTTGTCGTGTCGGCTGGCGCAGATCGAGGATGGTCACATCGAAATCGAGGTCTTTTCCTGCCAGAGGGTGGTTGAAGTCCATTTTGACTCGACTCTTCCCGACAGAAACTATCTTAGCAAAAACAATGTCTCCATCTTTGTCTTCCATCTCTAATTCCAGCCCGGGTTCCAATTTTAATTCCTCGAGGAATTCACTGAGGGGGATGGAAGTGATGTTTTCCAGGTTATATTCTCCATAAGCATCCACTGCGGGTACGCGGACTGGCCTTGTGCTTCCTTTTTTCATACCATAAAGCGAATTCTCCAACCCAGGAATAATGCTGCCATAACCCTGGATGAAAACAAGTGCTTCCCCTTCTTCTGTTGAATCGATGATTTCACCATCCACAGTCAGGGTATAAGCCATGGTGACAACAACATCATCGGCAACACACTTAGGTTTCCCATTCTCAGTCATCATGATTTCTCCCTTCGAAACGGTGTTATGAATTATATTATTGTGAAAATGTATCACGCAGTATATCATGGCATAAGTGGTATTATGAAATATCGTAGATTAGAGGGATGATATTTCCTCATAGGTGTTTCAATATTGCAGTATTGGAACGTTATGAGATATTGTCTCATCGATAAAATATTTTCATCAGATTTTACATTAGGTTCTGGTTTTATAGATCGAAGGTTGCTAATTTAATGAATGGAGTGTGACAATTATCGGTTATACTCTAAATAGAATATTCAATAATCTTGGTTGAGTCTACTGAAAAAAGTGCCGACGAAATCAAAAGTGGAAAAACAGACCAAAAAACCGGGTTTTTCTAGCTTGTAAACCCTTATTTTGCAATCTCTTCATCGTAAAGTGGTAAACTTTTCCCATCTTATTTGAAAAGACCCGGTTTTTGCACTTAAGTCTTGGTTGCCATTTTGTAATATATATTTAAAATTTATGTATAGAAAATGATCCAATGGCGATAAGCGTAACTCAAACGAAAATCATTATCCCAAGAAGAAGGAATGATCTTCTGACGCGGGAACGTCTGAATCACTTCTTGGATGATTTACTAGATTATAAACTCTTGCTACTTGCCGCTCCAGCGGGTTACGGCAAGACATCATTGTTGGTAGATTGGGTTCATCAAAATACCTTACCAGTGTGTTGGTATGCGCTTGATCCTTTAGATCAGGATTTGGCGCGATTTATTAGCCATTTGATCGCCTCGATCTCAAGGGTGTTTCCGGAATTTGGGCGTCAATCACAATCAGTATTTGAAAACAATCCTGGTCCTGAGCTGGACATTGAAAGAATTGTCACAGCGATCGTCAATGATGCCTTCGAAAATATCGAAGAACATTTTGTTGTAGTGTTGGATGACTTTCATACAATCGACACATCTGAAAAAATAAATACCTTCGTGAATCGATTTGTTTGCGAGGTTGATGAAAACTGCCATATCGTATTGTCTTCTCGTACCCTCCTGTCACTTCCAAACTTGCCTTTAATGGTCGGTAGGTCCATGGTCAAAGGATTAAGTTATGATGAATTAGCATTTCGACCGGAAGAGATTCAAACCCTACTTCAGCAGAACTATCAACAAACAATCAGCAATGAAACTGCCCTGACTCTTCAAACTGAAAGCGAGGGTTGGATTACTGGTTTATTGCTTTCTGCGCAAACGATGTGGGAGGGAATGACGGATCGAATCCAGGTGGCTCGCGCTTCGGGAGTCGGATTATATGACTACCTGGCACAGCAGGTACTTAAACAACAGACTCCGATCCTGCGAGAATTCTTATTAAAAACATCCCTTCTCGAGGAATATGATGTTCAATTATGCCAGATCATTTTTGGTGATCCCCCGGAAGGGTTTACCTGGGATGACCTGGTTGGGGATGTGTTGCAAAATAACTTATTCGTTTTACCCGTTGATGACCAGGGAACATGGCTACGATACCATCACCTGTTTAGGGATTTCCTGCAAGATTGGATAATAAGGGAAGATTGGGAAACAGTAAAAGCGATATTCAACACTCTGGCGGGGGTCTATATCCAGCAGAAAAATTGGGGCAAGGCTTATGAGATTTACCAGCGTATTGGCGATAAGGAAAGATTGATAGAACTCATCACCCTAGCAGGAAAATCTATGCTCAAAGACAGGCAGCTCGATGTTCTCAAAGTTTGGTTTGATGATTTAGATCCCCGGCAGATTGAGCGCCATCCACAATTACTTTCTTTACAAGGTTCCATGGAAATATTATATGGACGGACAACGGATGGGATTTCCAGGTTAAATCGGGCAGAAGAACTATTAGCGGATACAAATGATTTTGAGGAACTTGCCCTTCTTCTTATTCGCCGGTCAACTGGAAAGGGATTCCTTGGGAAATATCAAGAAGCGCTCAATGATGTCGAAAAAGCTTTGTCATTGGTGAGGGATGATGATACTAAGCGGGAAATATTCGCAGAAGCCTTGCATTTGAAAGGTTTAGGATACTACCGTTTGGGGGATCTTGGAGGTGCAATCCAATATTTGACTGAGTCTTTAAAGATTTTCAAAACTTTAGACAATCCATCTAACGAAGCATTAACGCATAGTGACATCGGATTGGTCTACATGGACACAGCAGATTACTCCAAAGCTCTAGAGCATCTTGGACAAGCTCGTGATTATTGGAATCGACAGGGAAATATTGCTCGAGAGGTAACTGTTTTAAATAATATTGGAGTTTTATACCATCGAGAGGGGAAATACGACCAGGCGAGTAAAAATTTGAATGAGGCACTAATTCTAGCCAGGAACATCGGTAATGAAAGGATTGAGGCATATGCACTGGCAAGTATCGGGGACCTGTATGCCGAGTTGGATGCATACGCTGCTGCTGGGGACGCTTTTAACCTGGCTAGAAAGATCAGCATACAAATCAATAACCAGAGGTTGTTAATTTATTCTTTATTAGCCGGAGCATCTGTTCATTGGAAAAATGGAGACAGGGATGTCGCTTACGAGTTATTAAAAGAGGCTGGGGGAAAAATTCAGTACAGTGATTCTGCATTTGAAAAGGGTTTATTCTATTTAATTTCTGGAAAGGTCTCCTTAGCGGAAAAGAATGAAAAAACCGCAATTGAAGAGCTAAAAAGTGCCGTTGGTTATTTCACTAGTGGGGGTCAGGATTTGGAGTCAATCCAGGCATATCTGGACCTATCTCAGGCTTATTTCAATATCTCTGAAATGGATAATTGTTATCAATCCCTCAAATTGGGATTAAGCCTAAGTCAAAAAGCTGGTTGCCATCATGCACTTGTGGTCGCCAGTCGAGAAATTGAAGAAGTCTTACAAGGAGAGAACATCCCATCGGATCTTCTTCCGAAAGTGTGCCCTCTGGTTGAGGAAGTAAAATTACTGAAGGATCTAATCCCGACCCACCGGCAGACAATTCGGAATCAGAGGATGGAAATATCTATCCAGAAATCGCCAAAGATTACCATTCATGCTTTGGGGCAAAGCCTGGTCTGGCTGGATGGAGAATTAGTTTCAGTCTCCGAATGGAGGACGCAACCGATTGTTCGGGAATTATTCTTTTTGTTAATGGCTAATCCGGATGGTTTAACTAAAGAAGAAATCGGTCTTATCCTTTGGCCTGAAAGTTCTACTAATCAACTAAAAATTCAATTTAAAAATGCAATGTACCGTTTAAGACGGGCATTAAGGAAAGACATTATCCTGTTCGATAGTATTAGTGATACTTATCGCTTTAATTGGACTTTGGATTACGAATACGATGTGGAAATGTTTTGGAACGAATTTCATAGGGCAGGATTTACAACTGGTAACGAGAGATTAAATGCATATCAGGCTGCTGTAAAGATATACCAGGGCAGTTATTTCCCTGAGGGAGAAGGGTATTGGATCGAGGCTGAAAGGGAGCGGATCTGGAAAGCTTATTTGAAAGCGGAGTTAGCCCTTGCAAATATACTGTATTTGAAAAAGGAATACCACGCGGGATTATCACACATTCATCAGGTTCTATCTCAGGATCAATGTCAGGAAGATGCTCACCGTCTGGCAATGAAGGTTTATGCTGCGATGGGAAACCAAGCAGACCTGGTTCGCCAATATGAGGTTTGCAAAACCTCTTTAAACACGATGTTAGGAATTTCCCCTTCGAGGAAAACCGAATTGCTTTATAATGAATTGTTAGCCGGAAATAGATAAAAAATTCCCAAAAATGATAAGTATAGAACTACTAACGGTGTACTGACTTCCCTAAGAGGCGATTGAGTAGGGGGTAAATTCAAGCCCTTTCTAAATAATTGACCGGCAATATTAGAATTCATTATCCAACAGGGACGGCCAGAAATTTAGGATCTATTTTAATTACATCCCTTTTCTTTTATAATATTTATCAATTGATGTATAACTTAAGCTCCAATATCAAGGATAGATATGTAGAAATATTTAAAAAACCGACTAAATGGGGTCGGTTTTCTTGCTTAAGAGGCAGGTTAAGAGCCTCCTATTTGGCATAATATTTGCACAAGTATTATGCAGGGATCAATATCATTGATAACCCTCGATCGAAGAATATTAATTATCAAAATAACTAACGAAAGGATATCCTAATGAATAATTTATTGAACCAACTCGCTTTGAACTTTGGACGGTTGAATCGTCGTCATATTCAATTCTTCCTGGTAATCCTATATCTTACCTTGTTCGTGTTAGGTGCAGGTGCTCCTGGGGCAGAAAGTGATATAGGGATGTGATTCTCCTTCTAGCCATCATTGCTGGATTGGTGGCTGGGATAGCCAGAGCAAGGTTCGGGGGACGGGATTTTTGTAATCCAAGTATAAAATCGGGGTGGCTGATTTTGATTGCAGTCATTCCTCAATTGTATTCATTTCACCTGCCAGGGCTATCCGAAGCCACCTTAGATAAAATTTCTGTAGGTGTTCTGGTTAGCTCCCAGATTGTACTTCTACTATTTATTTGGGCAAATCGGACCCTACCGGGTTTTGGGGCCTTAGGCGTTGGCCTGATATTTAACTTGCTGGTGATCATTGCAAATGGGGGATTAATGCCCATTAGTCCAGAAACAGTCCATCTTCTTTCTCCTGATGCTTTAATTAAGACATCGGATTTAGGTTCCCGTTTGGGTACAAGCAAAGACATTCTATTATCGATTGAGAATACTAATTTATGGCTACTTTCAGATATTATCGTATTGCCCAAATGGATTCCATACCGAGTTGCTTTTAGTATAGGGGATATCTTTATTGCTGTTGGTGCGTTCTGGCTATTATGGGTTCATGGAAATATTGATGACGTTCAGACAAGGTATTTACGAACGAAAAAAGTATAAGAAAATAGCGAGGAACTGACCATGGGAATCATGACAAATGTTGCCGGAATTGCACCAAACTTTTACGCTGGTGCTCTCACCAAAAAATCGAATGGAAGAGAAATCGGTCGTTTGCTGACCGCTGCGGTAGTCAATCAGCGATTTTGCCAGATGCTACTGAAGAATCCTAAGATGGCTCTTGACAGTGGTTATAAAGGAGAGACCTTCGCATTCGAAACAGAAGAACAAGATTTTATTCTATCCATAAAGGCTTCAGACTTGGCTGAGTTTGCCAACAAGCTGACTGATCGCAAATATGAATGGATGAAAAAAGACGGAAACACTCTTCGACCGAAGATGTAAACCATCTATTCAGTTCTGAAAAACAAAAAAATCTGGCTTTTTAATAGCTCAAATTTTTTTTAGCCTAATCTAATTAAGGACCTGTTTTGACGTTTTGAAACAATCTTTTTGATTGTTCATTATGTATGAGGTCGTTTAATGTTTCCCGCATCGGTGTTATTCTAGTATTAATCGTCACGTCAAGGTGCGCTGAGGGGATTAAAACGCAGGTCGAACTCATGCTTAGCATTTTAGCGATGGGAAGTCTGGAAATATATATTAAAAATTATTACTCTTAGGTAAACTGAAGACAATGTAAACAAGATAATCTATTAGATTGGATGGCGGATTTATCAAATGTCTTATCCTATCCATAATTATTGAGATTGTGGAAGACCGCAGGCATTTTTTCGAGCAGCTATCCGAAATTCAAGGCGCAATATTAGGTGTTTATGATTCTCAAATGAGTGGTGGTAAAAGGTATAATTTAGCCACGCTTGGGCCGCGATACGCCACAGGTACTTTCTATCAATCCCATAAGGTAGATGAGAATCGAGCCCTTTCGTTTGGGATGGATCTAAGCCATTAATCATAAGTTCCGACCTCGAACTTAGCGAATTTGTGGGCAAATATATCCAACATTTATGACAGATAACTCACCATGGTGGGAAAAGACCACCATTTACCAGATCTACCCACGTTCTTATTTGGATACCATCGATAATGGCATCGGCGATTTGCGAGGGATCATCACAAAATTAGATTATATAAAGGATCTTGGTTTTGAGACGATCTGGATTTCACCATTTTTCCGTAGCCCTCAACAGGATTTTGGGTATGATATCAGTGGTTATCTGGATATCAACAAAGAATATGGGACGATGGCTGAGGCAGAAGAATTAATAGCTGAGGTCCACAACCGTGGGATGCGAGTGCTTTTCGACCTGGTCTTGAATCACACATCCATCGATCATCCCTGGTTCAAGGAATCGAGGTCAAACAGAGAGAGCCCAAAACGGGATTGGTATATCTGGCGCGATGGACGCGGTAATAAACCACCCAATAATTGGATGGCTATCCCTGGGGGTTCAGCCTGGCATTTGGATGAAAAGACAGGACAATATTATTATGCTAGCTTCTTACCTTTTCAACCTGATTTAAATTGGCGAAATCCAGAAGTCAAAAAGGTGATGTTCGAGGTGGTTCAGTTCTGGTTAGATAAAGGGGTAGATGGTTTCCGACTGGATATATTCCATTCAATTTATAAAGAAAAGACCTTTAGGAATAATCCCTTTTCTTTCCATTATCTTCCCAAAGAAGATCGAGTCGGTTTTTTCCAACGTTGGAAATATTCCATTAAACAACCTGAGGTCTACAAACTGGCAGTTGAATTACGGAAGTTAATCGATTCTTACGAGAAAAAGAGAATGTTAATCGGTGAGGTATTTGGAAATATTGAAGAGGAGAAGCGGTTCTTAGGAAAAGAACTGGATGGTTTGAATTTAATCTTCTTATGGGAACTTCTTAATATAAAACCGAAAGCCAAATCCATTCGCAAGGTCATCTCCCATTATGAACGAAATTACCCCTCCCCTTACACACCCGTTTATGTGTTTGGCAATCATGATCGGAAACGGCTGCTAACGAGGATAAATGAAAATATCGAAATCGCAAAACTCTTGGCATTGTTGCAGTTCACCGTCCGTGGTGTTCCAGTTTCTTATTACGGAGAAGAGATTGGAATGGTGGATGGAGATATTCCTGCAAATAAAGCACTAGACCCGATTGGGAGGCGTTATCAAACAATCCCAAAGTTCATCTTAGAACTGTTAGGAATTTATGTCAACAGGGATGGTTGTCGTACCCCAATGCAATGGGATGGTGGTCCGAATGCAGGTTTTTGTGGAGCGAAGGTCATGCCATGGCTGCCGGTAAATGAAAATTATCTCTGCGTAAATGTGGCTTATCAAAAGAAAGATAATGATTCTCTCCTCAATACTTATATTAAGGTCATCAAGCTCAGAAATGATGAAGAATCACTTCAAACAGGATCACTGAAGCTTGTAACCACGCCGGACGTTAATCGGGACTTGGTTGTGTATGAACGAAAAAATGAGGGAGAAGTCTTATTAGTTGTGTTGAACTTTGCTCGAAGAATTGTTGAATTTGAGAACAGAACAAGTTGTTTAACGCCATTACTTGTAATCGGAATGGATATGCCACAGGATGCCAGAACGATTAATATGGGTCCATTTGCTGGTGTGGTGCTCAAGAAAAGGTAATGGGGGGAAATTTTATTCTTTGTACCAGGTTGGGGGTAATGGAATGTCGGGCGGGTAAATCGAATGATTAAGTAGTAGCAGGTACAGCGAGAAGAAGATAGATATGCCAGAGTTTGATTACTCCTGTCAGAGTCAACAGGGTAAATGCTAAAGCGGTGGACTCCATCACGGTCTGTGTGATAAGGACGATTTTCCTCCGGTTGACAGAATCAGCAATAAACCCAGAAAACAAGGATAGGAAAATTGTTGGTGCAAGACGGATCAAACCAATTTAACCTAAAGCGATTAGATTGTCTGTGCTCGTTCGAATATGCCATGGAATTGCCCAGACAAGGACCTGGTTGCCAATCCATCCGACTGTGGTGCCTCGAAAAATTTCGAATTGGCGGTGACGACATGAGATCAGCATTGGCATGAACCCGCTAATTGTAATGAAAGTTAGTTAGGATCAAGTTCCCCAGTCTCTCATGTAAAGGAAATCATAACCTATTGTTCGATTGGATAATTTAGCCACTGGTGGAAGCATCCGCTTATATTGGTACCGACGTACCCGATTGATTACTTGCTGGACAAAGTCCTGTTCAAACCCTGCCTCAACAAGGTCCTCCGGGCTATAGCGCTGGTCAACTAAAAGGTAAAGCAATTGATCAACCCTGGCATAGGTGAAGCCTAATTCCCCCTCGTCTGTCTGATCTTTCCAAAGATCTGCAGTTGGTGCTTTATCGATGATTATCTGTGGAACACCGATATCTTTTGCTAGTTGGCGGACCTGTGTTTTGTAAAGGTCACCAATTGGATTAAGGGCACAAGCAGAATCTCCATATAAAGTAGAATAACCAAGGAGACTCTCGGTTTTGTTACTTGTGCCAACAACCAAAGCATTGTATTCCTGTGATTGATCATAAAGGACGATCATCCTAGCACGAGCCATGACATTGCCTTTGCGGATCTTGGTCATGTTGGGAAACCGAATGAAAAGAGGGTCGACCATCTCTGTGATGGGAATATCCAGATGATCAATTTGCAAGTTATCGATAATCAAGCCAGCATGTTCCCACGATGTAGAAGAGGATGTCTTATAAGGCATGCGAACAGCCATTACGTTCTCAACACCTAACGCCTCGACTGTTAAAAAACAGCTTAAAGCAGAGTCAATTCCACCAGAAAGACCAATCAAGGCTTTTTTAAACCCTGCTCTGGAGATTTCATTCTTGATAAAACCTGTAATGATCTTTCTGGCTAGGCTGCTATTTATCTCTAAATTACTCATCTTATTTCCCTCGCGGTGATTGTAGGACTCGATCCAGTTCTCGCATGACCAGACTGGTCCGTTCATCTCGCAACAATGGTAAACGTGCCCTTGTACGGTGCAGTTGGTTGAGGTCAATTTCAACATTTATCAATATTTCTTCGAAGTATGGACCTTGGGCTAGAAGTCTACCATTTGGATCAAAGACTGTTGAACCTCCCCAAAAATTCAAGCCATCTTCATAACCCACTCGGTTTGCGTGGATGACGAAGGATGTAAATAGATTAGCATATGCCCGGTTTATTTCTTCAACCCAACGAGCAGATTCCAATTTTGGTTCTGAGGACAAACCTCGTCCGGGGGAAGCAGAGGTAAAGATGAATATATCTGTACCGTCTACCCAAAGAATATAAGGTGGAGATGCATGCCAGAAATCCTCACAGATGGCAATCCCAACTTTTCCGAATCTCGTTTCAAATGCGCGAATAGAATCTCCCCAGGCGAAAAACCGCCCCTCATCAAACAATCCATATGTCGGGAGATAAACTTTATGGTGGACATGCAGAGTTTTACCAGCTGATAAATAGGCAGCGGCGATATAAAAACGGTGGCGCTGATCTTCGTCAACAAAACCAACGACGAGATCCAGGTCTCTACTTTCTTCCAACAGTGGGCCAAAGAGGGGATCTATTGGGGTTGGTTGATGCGCAACAGTCGCTGATAAATCCTGAAGGGCATATCCTGTGAGTGAAAGTTCAGGGAAAACAAGCAGATCAGCACCTTTATCCTTTGCCTTCTTAATGTAACTAAGATGCTTTTCCAGGTTAGCATAAGGATCGCCTAAGAAAGTGTTAATTTGTGCGATAAAAAAATTAATTTTCATTATTGTCCTGCACTCAATTTACTTTTTCGAGAAATTTGTGTCAAAGACCATTGTGTCGCCAAGATACCTATACCTATCAGCAAACCTATCGAAACCCAGGCATCGAGGGCGATACCAGCAATCTTCAACATGGGATCTTCTCGAAAATGAGTCAACAATAGAATGGTAAGGGAAAACCCGGAGAGTTCTACGCAGGTAGCGAGACCAGGAATCTTTGTCTTTTCATAGGTTTGCAGGTATTCAGTTAAAACATGAAAAGCTAGAGCTGAAAAAATACCGATTAAGGCAACGGGCCACCGTTGGGCAATTAGACCCCATTCATCTACTGCTGGAACAGACCACCACGTATTGACTTCAACTCCGTAAGCGCAACCATAGATCCAACTGCTTAACCAGCTAGAAACCACCAGGCAGAAGAATAGAGGTAAGAAGCCATCAGTCATCTTGGCGAAATTCGATTTATGAAATCGTGTCACAATGAAAGTTGTCAGTAATGCACCTGTAAGTGCCCCAAACCAGGATATACCTCCAAGCCAAAATGTGGCGATTTCTACCAGGTGGTCTTTATAATAATGCCAGTTAATCAAGGCGTATATGACCCTACCACCAACAAATGCGCCAGTGAGGGTCATTGCTGCCGTATCCAGTTGTTTTCGATCTGGTTTCGTTTTTTTTGTAGAAAAGAATCCCAATGACCATAACAAGCCAACACCAATACCGGTAGCCAGGATGAGGGAGAATCCGTAATGTAGCAAGCAGTTGGATATGTTCATGAGAGTCTTCGCTAATAAATCATACCACGGTGGAATGTCGGATAGGAGGATTGAATCCTGTAAGAAAGGAACCTTTTTGGGAAAATGGTGTTTGAATAAAGTATAATAACCACTAAATTTTATTTCACATTATAACCAGCTGAGAAATCTAATGAAACATTTACAAATCAACTCTGTACAATCCGATCAAGAACGTCATGCTTTCTTAAGCTTACCTTGGAAAGTTTATAAAAATAATCCGTATTGGGTACCTCCCATTTTTTCAGAGCGGATTCATTTTCTTACGGAGCATCCTTTCCTGGAACATGCTGATGTCGAATTTTTTATGGCAAAACGGGGTGAGGAGGTTGTCGGAACAGTTGCAGCTTTTATCAATCATCGCCATAACGAGTTCCATGATGAGCATATTGGGTTCTTTGGTTTTTTTGAGGTGTTGGAAGATGAAGAAGCTGCTGATGCACTTTTACAAACTGCAGAAGATTGGGTGAGATCGCGAGGTTATGACGCCATTCGCGGGCCTGCACAATACTCAACAAACGAGGAGTGTGGTTTGTTGATTGATGGATTCAACGACCCGCCACGAATCCTGATGACTTATAACCCACGCCGCTATATAGGTTATCTCGAAAAACGTGATTTTAATAAAGCAATGGATTTGCATGCCTATGCCCTTGATACAGATATTTACTCCGGGGGAAGTAAATTTCCCGTAAAATTGATACGAGTAGTCGAGAAAATCAAGGAAAAGGGGGATATAAAGATCCGTAAAGTTGATTTAAATCATTTTGATCAGGAAGTTGAACGGGTGAAAGGGATTTATAATCAATCATGGGCAAGGAATTGGGGTTTTGTGCCGATGACTGATGCTGAGTTTGACCAGATGGGAAAAGAATTACGACAAGTCCTCGATCGAGATCTTGCACTGATTGCTGAAATAGATGGTAATCCCATTGGCGTGAGTATTACCTTGCCGGATTTGAATCAACCTTTGCGCTACGCATATCCGAAACCAGGGAAACCGGAGTGGTTAACAATGGCGCAATTGGTATGGCAGTGGAAGGTAAAGAGGCGAGTAACTTGGGCTCGTGTTTTGATCCTGGGCGTTTTACCCGAATACCGTGCTCGAGGGGTCGATGCTTTGTTTTATTATGAATCGGCGATTGAGTGCCTTAAAAAAGGGATACCTCATGCCGAAATGAGCTGGATCCTAGAAAACAATGATTCAATTAGTCGACCTATTCGTGTGATGGGGGGGAAAATTTATAAAACTTACAGATTTTATGAAAAGAAATTGATATAACGAGATATAATATAGATAATTCGTGTTCTGTAAGTTAGAAGCATTCTGGGAGACCTCGTATGGTGGAGAATATTCTTCTCAATCCTAATCTTGCGTATTTGCTCCTTGTTGGAGGATTCTCCTTAGCATTGATGGCGATTTTAGCTCCTGGTACTGGGGTGTTAGAAATCGGTGCTTTCTTCACCCTGCTGTTAGCTGGTTTTGCGATTTATCGTTTGCCAATAAATTACTGGGCTTTGGTTATCTTGCTGGTAGGGGTATTTCCTTTCGTTTTAGCGGTACGAAAATCGCGGCAGTTGATTTTCCTTGTGATCGCGTTCCTGGCACTTATCATTGGGTCAGCTTATATCTTTCAGGGTGATCTGTGGTGGCAACCCGTCGTTAACCCAATATTGGCAGTGGTTGTATCTCTATTGGTAGGCGGGTTTTTCTGGATTGTTGCCAGCAAAACACTTCAAGCTGATTTAGCTATCCCAGCTCATGATTTGGGTGTAATTATTGGGGCAGAAGGTGAAGCAAAATCTGATATTTATGAAGAAGGGTCTGTACAGGTTTTGGGAGAATTATGGACTGCACGCAGCAGTGAACCAATCCCCGATGGCTCAATAGTGCGAGTGATTGGAAGGGATGGATTTGTTTTAGAAGTTTGTAAGGTTGATAAATAATCGTTGAGTTAATAATTTAAGTAAGGAGGTCCGAGATGTTTTATTCTTTATTAGCCCAAGATATCTCTTCTGCAAGTGGGTTTGTCACCTGTCTCGTAGGGGGGGTCTTGCTTGTTGCCCTGGTGATCTTAGCGAGTGCAATTAAAATAATCCCAGAATATCAGCGTATGGTTGTTTTTCGCCTTGGACGCTGTATTGGTGCCAAAGGACCGGGAATTATCTTCCTGATACCCGTTGTCGACCGGGCTGTAAAAGTGGATTTACGTGAGCAGGTACGGGAAATTCCTCACCAGACAGCAATTACATCTGATAATGCAGGTATCTCTATCGACTTCATCTGGTACTATAAAATCTTAAATCCCACCGAGAGCGTACTCCAGGTTGGGAACTTTGAAGCAGCTGCACAAGGCATGGCTACCACAACTTTGCGTGCTGTGATTGGTGGTATTTTGCTTGATGATGTATTGGTCGAACGCGAGCATATTAATAATATGTTGCGAACTCGGTTGGATGAGGTCACTGAGAGGTGGGGTGTTAAAGTTACAAATGTCGAAATTCGAGAAATTATTCCACCACGTGAAATTCAGGATGCGATGAACCGACAAATGTCCGCGGAACGTGGGCGTCGAGCTTTGGTGACTGAATCTACCGGTCAGAAAGAGGCAGCTATTAACGTCGCTGAAGGTGAAAAACAAGCAGCAATTCTCCGCTCGGAAGGTGTAAAAAGGTCATCGATCCTGGAAGCGGAGGGGGCGCGAGAAGCCCAATTGCTGCGCGCTGAGGGTTTCTCCAATGCGCTTGAGAAAATATTCAATATAGCAAAAGAAATTGATCAAAAAACATTGACCTTGCAATATTTCGAAACCCTAAAATCAATTGGGAGTGGTGCATCGACCAAGTTCATTTTTCCCATGGAGTTTACCAGCATGCTCGAGAACTTCATTAAAGGGGAGAAGGAATCTTGACGACTTGTTAAATGACAGCAATACGGACTGCGCAAAAGTGTAAAGTGCCTTTTTGCGTAGTCCGTTTTTAATTATTTATTCATGGTTGAATGGTATAAGGACATCCAATATAAGATATACCCCGCTGATTGGCGCGATTTAGGGGCTTTGCGCCGAATAGAAAAAGAATGTTTCCCAATCGATGCCTGGCCTTTATTTGATTTGATTGCAATACTCACCTTCAATAATGTTGTGCGTTTGAAAGCTGTTGTTCAAGAAAAGATCGTTGGTTTTATCGCTGGTGAATTGCGACATGGTGAAAAAATAGGGTGGATTGCAACAATCGGTGTACTACCTAAATATCAGCGTAATGGTATTGCTTCTGCATTGTTAAACGAATGTGAAACGAGGTTGAAAGTTCCCTATATCCGTTTAAGCGTCCGGGCAGGAAATACACCAGCTATAAAGCTTTACGAGGAATTTGGATACAAGCGTATTGAGGAATGGAAGGGTTATTACCAGGATGGATCAAATGCCCTTGTTTATGAAAAGAGGGTTCAATTTCCGTTATAATTAGAGCATGTTTTTAAATACCTTACCAGATCCAATCTTAATTAACAACCAGGATAAATTAAATGACCTTGTCGATACACTATCCACAAGTTCATTGGTTGCTGTAGACACAGAAGCCAATAGCCTTTATGCTTACCAGGAAAGAGTATGCCTGATTCAATTTTCTATCCCTGAAAATGATTACCTGGTTGATCCACTTATGATGGATGACCTATCCTCCATAGGCTTTATCTTTCGCAATCCGAAAATTGAAAAAATATTTCACGCTGCTGAATATGATATCATCATGATGAAGCGGGAATATAATTTTACTTTTAAGAACATTTTTGATACCATGGTGGCTGCTCGAATCCTCGGGCGTGATTCTGTGGGTTTAAGTTCAATTTTGCATTCCCAATTTGGTATAAACGTCAATAAGAAATATCAAAGAGCCAACTGGGGTAAAAGACCATTGCCCAGTGAAATGTTAACCTACGCTCAAGTGGACACACATTATTTAATCCCTTTGAGGAATCAACTGAAGTCGGAGCTGATTACTAAGAGGCTCTGGGAGCTTGCCAAAGAGGATTTTCGCAGGGGAACCCAGGTGGAGATCAATGAACAGGTTAAAAAGCCTAAAAGTTGTTGGCGAATAAATGGGGTTCAAAATCTTAGCCAACAACAGATTGCCATCCTCCATGAATTATGTCAATTTCGAGAATCTGTGGCCGAAGATGTAGATAGACCGTTGTTTAAAGTGATCAGTGATAAAGCTTTACTTCAGATCGCGGTTGATATGCCCGAATCACTCAAAGAGTTGGAACGGACTCGGGTGGTTTCCCGTAAGCAAGCACGCTGGATCGGTGAAGGCTTGATTTCTGCTGTTCAGCGTGGGATGGACAAACAACCCCCAAAGCAATCCCATTCGAAGAAACCCAATGAAGAGATTCTAGAACGAATAAAACGTCTTCGTCAATGGCGAAAAACAAAAGCAAAGCGAATAAATGTGGAATCTGATGTGGTCTTACCTAAAGATTTGCTTTTAATTTTGGCTAGTAAGAACCCACAAACTCACAAAGAACTGGCACGAATCCTTCAAACAGTCCCCTGGCGATTAGAAAAATATGGAGATGAGATAATTGATATTTTACAAAGAGTCTCGTAATTTGTCCCGCCTCACCCTTGCATATGTCATTCTTAAAATCGACGATAGAATGCCAGACCGTAGACAGACCAATGGAGTTGCCAAATATGAAAATTCATTTTGATGGCGCTGCACAAACAGTTACAGGTTCCATGCATCTGTTGGAAATCAATGGGTATCAGATCCTTCTAGAGTGTGGTTTGTTCCAGGGCAAGAGAAGTGAGTCATTCGATCGCAACCGAACCTTCCCGTTCAATCCAGAAAGTGTGGATGCTGTCATTCTTTCTCATGCACATATTGATCACAGCGGCAATCTGCCTCACCTGGTAAAAAAGGGATATGCGGGACCAATTTTTGCCACACCCGCAACAGCCCATCTGGGAAATATCATGTTGATGGATTCCGGTCATATCCATGAATATGATGCAAAATACGTGAATAAGAAACGTAAAAAGCGAGGTGAACCACCGATTGAACCTCTATACACCCAGGAAGACGCAGCTGCGGTGGCTCAATATTTTCGTACATTTCATTATAAGACGCCTTTTGAACCGGTTCCTGGTGTTCAGGCCATGTTTGTCGATGCTGGCCATATCTTAGGTTCAGCAGCAGTTGTACTTGATATTGAAGAAGCAGGAAGGAGGTACCGGTTCTGGTTTTCAGGTGATATAGGTCGACGGGATTTACCACTCTTGGAAGACCCTGTCCTCCCATATGAAATTGATTATCTATTAATGGAATGCACCTATGGGGATAAACCTCATGACGATCCACAACAAGCTTTTGAAGAATTACGAGCAATCGTTTCTGAAACTGTTAAGCGTGGTGGGAAAATCATCATCCCTGCTTTTGCTGTGGGGCGAACACAGGAACTGGTATATGATTTACACAAGATGATTGAAATGGGTGATATCCCCAGGGTGCCGGTTTTTGTAGATAGTCCTTTGGCAGTAAATGCTTCAGACATTTTCAGTGCTCATAAATATTTGTTTGATTCTGAGACACAGTCGTTTATGTCAACAGACAAGCATCATTCTGCCTTAGGATTTGACTTACTAACATACACACGTTCTGTAGAGGAATCGAAAGCGATCAATTCTGTAAAAGGTCCAGCAGTGATCCTTTCTGCGTCAGGTATGGCAGAAACAGGGCGTATCCTGCACCATTTGAAGAATAATATTGAAAATCCTAAAAATACCATTTTAATTGTATCCTGGCAGGCGCCTTATACCTTAGGACGCCGCCTTGCGGACCGAGAAAAGCGGGTTAAAATATTTGGAAAATGGTATACTCGACGTGCTCAAGTTGAAACTATTGGTGCCCTGTCCGCACACGCTGGGCAAAATTTCCTTTTTGAATATGCACTAGTTAGCCGGAGGAGTTTGAAAAAAATCTTCCTGGTTCATGGTGAAGAACGCGGTGCCGTGCCTTTGATGGAGAAAGTCAGAAAAGCTGGTTTTTCTGAAATTTATTTTCCAGAAGAACACACGTGCATCGAGATTTAATTGGAAGAGACCTTAGTAGGAGACCATGTACGCCCTGTTACTTGCTCATCATGCAGATGAAAGCGCGGTACTCCGCCTGGTTTTGCAAAGAGCAGGATTATCCTCCCGGGTTACAACAGACCTTACCCAGGCAATTCAAGAGTGGGATGATCAACCTTTAGACTTGATTTTGTTGTCTTTCAGAGATCAAGTTCCCATAGACCAAATTCGCTTGATTCGGTCTAAGACAGAAGCACCACTGGTAATCATCTCACCATATCTTGACGAAGATTTTCATATTGAATTGCTTGAGGTTGGAGTGGATAAAATTGTATTCCGCCCTTACAGTGCCCGGTTGTTGATCGCACAGATGAGAGGCTTGCTCCGAAGGGCAAGGGGTGCATCTATCTATAATTTGCCTAATCTTCAATTAGGGGATTTAACATTGGATCCTTCGGTCCGGACATTGGAAGACAAATCTGGGGTGACAAAACATCTTACACGGTTGGAATTCCGTTTGTTGTATACCTTGATGATCCATAACGGTCAGGTTCTTACGGCTGAAACACTGGTAGAACGAGTTTGGGGATATAGTGGTCGAGGAGATCGTGACCTTGTCCGCGGCCTGATTAAACGTTTGAGGGCGAAGGTGGAACCTGATCCTTCGAACCCAAGTTACATTATCACAATTCCTGGTGTGGGATATAAACTTGTAACCTAGATATCTTTAGGTTTGTCACGGAACTGGGGCATTTGAGGGGAATTTTATACGATTTTGACAACAAATTCAAACAGATTTTATACAATTAAGGGCTATACTACCGTCAAAATCTGTTTAATCCCAAACAGAAAAGTAAAAAAAGGAGAAACAATTATGGTGACAGCTGAATGCATTTCTTGTGGTTCTGAGATCACATTCCGCCAAGATCCCAAAATGGGTCAAATGGTGAAATGCAGTCGATGTGATGCGGAACTCGAAGTTGTCTGGTTGGATCCAGTCGAATTGGACTGGCCCTTCGTCGATGATTACGATGACGATGACGAAGATTACTACTACGACGACGAGGACTAAATTTCATAGACGTATATTCGAAGGATTATGTTAATGACTGTCGCAAAATGCCCGCTTTGTGGGGAGAAAGTAAAAGTTGGGACAAAACCATGGATTGGTCAGGAAATTGAATGCCCAGCTTGCGATGCCGTCCTGGTAGTTGTTGGTGTGAATCCGGTATCATTGGATTGGCCTTGCGATGATGAAGGTTACTACGAAGCAAATTATGATCTTGAGT
>CAZTJD010000020.1:29013-39800 GCA_964613985.1 uncultured Anaerolineales bacterium | reverse complement strand
TTTAAAATGGTAATCCGGGAAGCAAACCTGGAGGATAGTGCCGCGATCGCAAAGATCCAGATCGACAGCTATCACATAAGCTATAACAACATTCTCCCGGATGCTTACCTGTCTCATTTCACTTATCAGGAACAAAAGCAAGATTGGCAAAACTTGCTATCAGAATCCCAAGGAAGAGCCCTGTATATCGCCGAATCAAACTTAGGAGAAGTCATCGGCTACGCACTCGGTGAACCAAATTCACATGAAATTGAACCTTTCGAAAGCGAGTTGGTTGCCATTCATATCCGCCAGGATTACCAGATGCATGGCATCGGGCAGCGGTTGTTCGCTGCTGTCTGTAGAGCCTTATACACTCAAGGATGTAATTCCCTATTCCTGTGGGTGTTAGTTGGCAACCCTGCCTGTTCATTTTATGAAAAACTTGGTGGAAAGCGGATCGCAAAAAAACCCTGGCAAAATAATAAGTTCTTCGGCACAAATATTTATGAAATCGCTTTCGGATGGGAGGACATCCAAATAATCAAGGAACAAGACTAGCTTTTTAGGTTAGCTTTTTTTGAGGGAAAAATGGACAATCAAACCACCAAAAAATATCCAATATTTATGTTGTGCGGCAGAGACCAATCAAGGAGAAAGTTACTTCAAGTCTTGGATCCTGAGCAGAAAACAAATCAAAAGCTTTGCTCCCCTTTCTCGCGAAAAGGGTTATTGATTGGCAGCGACAAAACATTCGTATCGATCCTGTAATCCGTTATATTGCCAGAAAACCAGAAACCTGGTTCATCATTCTTAAATTCTTGCTGAATAAAGCTTCCTTACAAGATGCTGAAAAGGTTTTTCTATCGCCTTTGATTGCAAGGCAAAAGGCATTGTTATTTCTGATCCTGGTTTTGGAATGGATATGGATCTTCCTGAGGATTACAACAGACTTGAAATGTTAGTAAAAAAGACAAAATTTTATAATATTTCTTAGTAGAAAACCAAATCACCATTCATAGAATACAATTTTTAGCTTAGTGGTCTGTCAAGTATGAATATGTAGGATAACTATCAATAAAGAAGGTAAGGTTTCAGTCAGCACAAGGTAGAGATTCTTCACTCCACTTCGTTTCGTTCAGAATGACATTATTAAGAATGAGATTTGACAGACCACTAGAGATGTGGAAGCTATTGTTAAAATAGACAATCGACGATGTGGATCACCCGATATGATCAAACAGGAGACCGGTACATCCATTACAAACCGCTGGGGTTGCAGTGACCACAGATATCAAATAAGGAGAACCCTCCGTCGATGGAGAAAAAGTTGAATGGTTGGAGTTACGATCAAACCTTTCCATCCAGATGATCAACACGCTGCCAGAACCTTAATCTTAAATGGCCTGGAAGAACATTGGGGTTTTCTTGATGAAAGCAAGAATCCCGACCTGGTTGATATATCAAGCACCTATGCGCAAGGTGCCTTCTTGGTAGCCTGGATAGAAGGAAATATCGTGGGCACGGGAGCGTACTTACCACAATCTGAGTCAGTAGTTGAGATTGTTCGCATGTCAGTCGCAAAAGGAATGAGACGACATGGAATTGGCAACCAGATATTGGCAAAATTGTGCCGGCTTGCCCGACGAAATGGATATAAGAAAGCAATTTTGGAGACCACCAGGACCTGGCAAGAAGTCATCTCGTTTTATCAATCGTCTGGATTTAATTTAACCCATCATGTGGGAGAGGATGCATACTTTTCAAAGGACTTGTGATACGAATTAACATCTAAACAGTAACAATTGGGAATCTAAATCACTATTGAACCTTACTGTAGAAATTCTCTCACGGGAACGAGTTATTTGAAGCAGAAGCAATCAGCCCCTTGTCCCTAGCTGTCAGAGGTTCAATCGCTGACTGGTTAGGTGTCCACACCTTATACTACATTGCGGGAACAGCATTGATCCCGGTATCACTTGTGAGTTCCATGTCCCCCGTTATATTCGACCTGGAAGAGGAATTAACACAAACAAACGATTACAAAGAAAAATACCTGCCTCCAACCTCCCAACCATGGTGAGAGGATGGTCGCACTAATCAATGATCCGGTTGTGAAACCAGCCGCCATCCCTGCCGCTACAAACCCATTGGCTAAACCTAGATGTTTACCTGAGAACCATATACCGCAGGCTTGATGCAGCATTAAGGGAATGACACAGACTAGGAAACCGTTTAACAGGTTCGTCAATGCCAACTCAATAAAATTATTCGCAAATCCTCGCAGTGCGCCTAAAACACCCAGGGCAAGACAACTCACGATCAACACCCGCCTGGGACCAAAATGATCGCCAACCATGCCTACACCAAGACCTGTGACCAGGCCTGCAAACGATCCGATTCCCCACACTATACCAACCTGGACCAGGTTCAAACCAAGATTATCAGCAATTTCGGGTAGAAGAACTGGCATTGCCATGGTGGGCATAGCCACGACTAGAGTTTCTGTAGAAGCAATTAAGAGGAGCATCATCCAATTTTTCATGACAATAACCACATTATTAACGCAGTTCAACCACTTTCAAATTGTGTTTATGCGAAGTCCTCGGCAACTCGTGTTCTGCGATCTTATTCCTGTAGAATCGTAAAGGCCATGGTATCGCCAGAAATCCTGATCTTCCCTGTCATAACTGCAACCATAGGATTGAGTTTCCCACTGAATATTTTGACAGCATCTTCCATGTTAACCACCATGGTTGCATCAGAATCTCCCTCCCCACTTTATAGATGAGTCGTACCATCAACGATCACAACTCGGTAGATACCTGTATCTAATAAATTAAATTTCAATGTTTTGGTTATCCCCGGTCTTTTCCCATCAAGACTGGAAACAAGCTGTCTAACCATTTTTTTCAACGGCAGCACCCTGATCAACCTCGCCTTCTTGAACTGATCCTTGTCTAGTGATCCCAGACCTTGTCTCCAAAGGTACTTCATCATCTCCTGACCATCGTTCCCTCAAAAAATGAGCAGCCATCTTGGGTTTTCTGTCCCGTGTAAAGACACCCTTCAGGTTCATCCCTCCAACCCGCCTAATAGACTGGACAGCCTGGAAGTCAGCAAAATTCCATACATGGGTCCCGACCACATAATCCCGAGCACCAGCCACGTCCAAATATGCTCGAATCATCCCCACCTGGTATTCCTCTGTCCACATCTTTGGGGGACGGCTGTGCATGCCTGCTACGGCATCTGCCCCAAACTCAGAAAGGATGATCGGTTTTCCTAGCGATTCATAAATATAATCCAGTTCCTGTCCTAATAATTCCGCCCCTAAAGCCAACTGACCAGGTTGTGTGTACCAACCCCAGTAACGATTCAGGCATATCACATCAGAAGGTTCTTGCCATTTCAGAGGACCTCCCATCAAACCAACCAAGGTAACCAGCCGGTTGGGATCAAGGTCTCGAGTAAGATTATAGAGCTCTTCAAAGAACCGATCAATTCTTGGATCCAAACCGGGATCCTCCTTGCTAGCAAGACGCTCGATCATCTTTGGTGGCATAGGTTCGTTGGCAATGCTCCACATGATTACGCTGGGATGGTTTTTATCCCGAGCCACCAGTTCTCTAATTTGTTGTTTGCACTGTTCCAATCGGAGCTGGATGTTTTCCTGGCTATCATCAAACAGCAAGCCGACTGCTGGGATTTCATCGATAATCAGCATTCCATGACGGTCCGCCATTTGCATTTCCTCTTCGGAATATGGGTAATGGGAGGTACGGTAAGAATTCGCCCCAATCCACTTCATCAGATCATAATCTTTTACCAAAAGGGGTAAATTCAATCCCTTCCCATTGACATAGAAATCCTCATGACGAGCGCACCCTTTTAAAAAAACCGGTTTCCCATTAAGCAGGATTTGATCGCCCTCTACAGAAATCGTACGAATGCCGACTTTAAGTGTGTAACGATCAACAATCTGCTCACCATCTTGCAAAAGAACTGTTAATTCATAAAGGAAAGGATCTTCATGGGACCATAAACGCGCTTTTGGAATCCTAAGTGAAACACTACCTCTGCCATATTTAAATGAAAACTGCTTTTCTATCTTCTCTTTATTGCATTTAAGCATCACCCGACCTTCCCCTGCTCTCCCATTTTGCTGGACATGCAGGTTGAGCACACCTAGATTATCCAGTATTTCCGTCACAACAGTCACGTCTTCAATATGGATTTCAGGTACTGTGTACAAGACAACAGGCCTGTGCAACCCGGCGTAAGGAAAGAAATCGAAAGTCGTGTTTGGATATCCTGAATTCAAACCTCCGAAGGAATCTGGTATATTTCCTGGGGGAACGCGGGTTGGGGTAAGGTGATTATCAACCTGGATGGCAATCGGATTCGCAGCAGACCATCTTACCTGTTCAGTGATGTCGAAAGCGAATGGCAAATGGCCTCCCACATGCTCACCAATAAAAGAGCCATTCACCCATACCCGGGCTAAGTAATTCGCTGATCCCACTCTTAAAAAAATGCGTTGCCCATGCCAACCTTGGGGAACATAGACAGAGGTTAAATACCAAGCCATGCCTAAATAATTATAGAATTCAGAAAACTGCTCGTTCCAACTGCCAGGGACTGCGATGGGTTGGGCTTGCGGAAGACTGTTGAACCATTCGTGTTCCACACCGATCTCATCTGGATCAATCTGAAAATCCCAGATCCCTGAAAGATCCAACCGGTTTCGTACATCGTTCTGTATGGGATAAAGCATAATTACCTCCATGAAAAAGAATGTCAAAAAACAGGGCTGGGATCCCTACCTGACAAGGTCTGACTATATGTTAGGTATACCAACTTGACAATGTGTGTCTATAGATCAGGGATCCTTACCTTACGAATGAATTTGAGGATGGAGAGTTATCTATCATAGCATATGTAATCTTAATCAATACCCGTGTCAAGGTCAGGACCAGCTGTAATCCAAAAATTTAAAAATCCGGAGGATATTATCGAAGTAAACAAACGTACATTTGCCATGATATACTGAAATCGAAAAGCTATTATTCCCCTTATCACTCAGGCTTAAATGTCTAGATATAAACCAGGAGAATCCTCTATGGATAACAGAATACTTTACCTCTCCCAGGCTGATGTCGTTTCAACAGGGGTAAGCATGGCGGAAATCATCGACCTACTGGAAACTGCTTTTTTTGAAAAAGGATCAGGTCGGGTTGAGATGCCCCCCAAACCAGGGATCCACCCAGGGGGAGGGAATAATTTCATCCATGCCATGCCAGCATATATCCCTGCTTTAAAATCTGCTGGAATTAAATGGGTTAGCGGTTTCCCTGAAAATTTTAGACTCAACCTGCCTTATATCTCCGGACTGCTAATCCTCAATGATGTTGATACCGGTTTACCGCTGGTGGTAATGGACTGTATCTGGATCACCGCTATGCGTACTGCAGCTGCTACTGCTGTTTCTGCACGCCGCCTTGCCAGACCTGACTCAACCACCCTCGGCATATTGGGGTGCGGTGTTCAAGGACGAACGAACACCGAGGCACTCAATCTGCTTTTTCCAATCGAACGGGTAATGGCTTATGACATTGCGCCTGAGGCAATAGAAGGTTTCAGCGCAGAGATTTCTGAGAAATTCAACCTGGATGTGATACCGGTCGAAACCCCTCAGGCAGCGGTAACCGGATGTGATATGGTTGTCACTGCAGGACCGATTCTCAAAACGCCACATGCAACAATTCAGGCAGGATGGTTGGACGCAGGTGCTTTTGCCTCTCTGGTCGATTTTGATTCATACTGGCACCCCCAGGCTATGAAGGAAGTGGATAAATTTTGTACGGATGATATCCCCCAACTTCTTCACTACCAGGAGAGAGGTTATTTCAGAGAAATCCCCCCGATTTATGCAGAACTTGGTGACCTGGTCAAAGGAGTGAAACCCGGTCGAGAAACCTCCAGAGAACGGACAATAACATGCAACCTCGGCCTTGCCATGGACGATATGGCAGTCGCACCATTGATCTATGAAAGAGCCCTGGAAAATGGTTTAGGTGTATGGCTGTCCATGTAACGGAAAGGTTATATAACGACGAATTTAGTGGTTTATAAAGAATATCAATCCAGCTAATATATGAACTGGAATGGTACTCACCTTTGATCGTCTTAGGTAAATGGAAAAAGACGGTTCGATGCAATCATCATCAAGAAGTTTGAAAATAAAACCCACCATGGATATAAGGATTAACGGCGCTCGTGAACATAACCTAAAAAATATCAACATCCACTTTCGTGATGGGTTGACCGTGGTTACTGGCGTTTCAGGCTCTGGTAAAACCTCCCTGATTTTTGATACCCTATACCATGAAGCACGCCGCCGTTTTCTAGATGTTTACCTTTATGGTCGCGGTGGTCAACGATTATCACCCGCACAGGTTGAAAAGATAATGGGTTTGGTACCCACCATTGCCGTGGGTCAAAATCTTTTAAACCGAAATCCGAATTCCATCCTGGCTACAGCTTCGGGATTGCACCCTTTTTTCCGCCTGCTTTATACCCATTTCGGGGAACGGCGTTGTCTGATTTGCAACAGCTCAATAAACATACTCACTGAAGATGAGATCCTCGAACATCTGGTTCATCTAGTAAAGCGTGAAACACTCCACCTTTTCGTTCCCCTCATACAAGAACAAAAGGGCAGTCACAAAACCTTGCTGTCGGCCCTGATTGCTGAGTTTGGCGAGGAGAAACTGGTTGTCGATGGCGCTACCTGGAATCAAAAACCTTTGGATCCAACTCAACCTCATTCCATTGAAATAATAATTGGTATATTAGCCGACTCTGAATCCACCGTTAAACTGCGTGAATTCGTTCAAAAGGGAATCTCATTGGGTGCCGGAGTGATACACGCCCATGGGAAATCGATCGACATGGTCCTGGCAATGAGTCGCATCTGCATCCATTGCGGTGCAAGTTTGGGAGAACTTCGTGCGACCCACTTCAACCAATATTGTCCCTACTGCAAAGGAAAAGGTTGTCAGCGATGTGATCGAACAGGGATGCATCCCCAGGCTGCCTCGGTCTGGTGGCAGGGAATGCGTCTACCTGGATTATTGGCTCTGTCGGTGGACGAGGCGCAATACCTCTTCTCAACCCTAAAAATGCCCTCCACTGCAGATCGATTAACCTCGGAAATTATTCGCCGGTTGAACGCCCTTAAACAGTTGGGACTTGGTTACCTCACACTCAATCGTTCTGCAACAACCCTTTCTCGCGGTGAATCTCAGCGGGTTAGGTTGGCAATCTCCCTTTCCAGCCGCCTGGAAGACCTACTCCATGTTTTAGACGAACCTACCATCGGACTGCACCCCGCTGATGTCTCCCGTCTTTTACCAGCGTTCAGAGATCTGGCTGGACCGGTAATTTTTATCGAGCACGATCGTGTCGCAGCAGCAGCGGCAGATTGGGCAGTAGATCTCGGTCCAGGAGCTGGTGTGAGCGGTGGTGAGGTGGTCTTCGATGGTACCACAAATGAGCTATGGCTGGCAGATACTGCTACGGGAAGGTATTTTAGCAATCGAGATAAGGTGATTTCTCCAAGTCTTCGACCACAACCAGAAGCCTATTTTTCCATCATCGGTGCAAAAAAACACAACCTTCAAAATATTGATATTAATATTCCTTTGGAGAGGCTTACTGTCATTACCGGCATTTCAGGCTCGGGAAAAAGCACCCTGGTGGAACACGTAATGTTCCCATCACTGCGAAAAAAGAAGCCTATTGGTTGCTCTGAGATCATCGGTCCAAAAATCAAACCAATCCTGGTCGATCAGTCACCGATTGGTCGAAACCCACGTTCAAATCCAGCGACCTATACCAAGCTAGCTGACTTAATCCGCGAACTTTTCGCTGAGGCGACCGGGCTTTCAAAATCACATTTTTCTTTTAACCGTCCTGAAGGTGCCTGTCCCGAATGTAAAGGGATTGGTGCCACCGAGGTCAAGATGCGTTATCTCCCATCGATCTGGCTTCCGTGCGATACCTGCAACGGACAAAGATTCAAACCCGAGATTTTAGGAATCCTCGTGGATTTTCACGGCCGGGAATTGTCCGTTGCAGATCTCTATGCCACTCCAATTCGCGAGATCGACGACCTGATCATGGATACTCCCTGGTTGAAAGCAGCACAATATAAATCTGCTCATCAAATTCTCCAGGCTCTAAATGATGTTGGTCTGGGATATCTGGAATTTGGCCAGCCATCACCAACCCTCTCTGGGGGGGAAGCGCAGCGGGTTAAGTTAACCAGATATCTCGGTAAAGCAGGACTCAATAATCAACTTCTGGTGTTGGATGAACCATCCATTGGACTTCACCCTCATGATCTTGATGGCTTGCTAGCAGTCTTGGATCGTCTGGTCAGGCATGGCGCAACTATCATCATCATTGAGCATAATATCAATTTCATACGCGCCGCAGATTGGGTCATTGACCTTGGTCCCGGAGCAGGGCCTGATGGGGGTCGGGTTCTTTATCAGGGATCGCCAAATCAATTGGAGCTGGTTGAGACATCCCAAACAGCCAAGGCACTTCTCAGCGATCAAGATCTTGAACCAAATCGACCAAAGCTGATAAGCAAATATGAACCATTTCCAACGATTAAAATTCGAAACGCCAGGGCAAACAACCTTAAAGGAGTAAATGTTGACATCCCAAAACAAAAACTTACCGTTATCACTGGCGTATCAGGATCGGGAAAATCGAGCCTGGTCAGAGACGTTTTACAAGCAGAAGCCCGTCGGCGGTATCTGGAATCGCTCTCGATGTATGAACGACAGGGGTTGCATGAAGGCGCTGAGGCTCCGGTGGACTCCATTTCTGGTTTGGGCGTTACATTAACAGTAGCCCCTCAGCAAGCGCACACCTGGAGCCAGATTCCTCAATTCACACGGCGGAACAGTGTAGGGACAATTACCGAGATCAGCTTCCACCTTGGCAACTTGTTCGCCTCATTAGGAGAACGTGATTGTTTACTGTGTGGGCATAAAATGATACGTGGAGAAGAATGGACCTGCCCCCAATGCACTACCACCGCTCAAATAGCCCAACCCAGACATTTCTCTTCAACCCATTGGTCGAGTACTTGTAAGAAATGCAATGGGATTGGGAGTATATTTTTACCTGATCCCGATAAGCTGATCATTGATCCTGGCAAACCGCTTTGTGCCGGGGCGATGTATTCCCCAGGTTACTGGCCTCAAACTTACCTGTGCAAAGACCAGCCCATCATCGCCGAGATTGGCAAGCAGTATGATTTCGATCCCATGGAAACTCCCTGGAACGAGATGACCTCACAAGCGCAACACGCCTTTTTATTTGGAGATGGAAAGCAATACACCTGGACCTACACCAGCAAAGGCGGTCGCTCCAAAGGACAGGAAAAAAAATCCACCTGGGTCTGGCGCGGTTTTTACGGCAAAGATAGCTGGATCTATGATTGGGACGTCCACGGTACTTATACCCGCCAGGTTGCCTGTCCAGATTGTGGGGGAGCAGGTCTTCGTCCTGTGTATCTAGCGGTGAAGTTGCAGGGAAAAAATATTTACGAGTTAAGCGAGATGCCTTTGCAGAAACTGGAACTGATGTTGAGCAGTCTTGTTCTACCTGCTTCAACTACATCCTTGCCAAAAACCAGCCTAACCATCATCCTTACCAGACTTCGCTTTCTACATCAGGTCGGTATTGGCTATCTGACTTTAAACAGACCAACGGGAACATTGTCAGCTGGGGAAGCTCAAAGGATTCAACTTGCCAGTCTATTAGGTAGCCAGCTGAAAGCACTAACAATACTGGTCGATGAACCATCACGCGGTATGCATCCCTGTGAGTTGGAAGCCCTTCGTGATGCACTCCTCGAAATGCGAGATCAGGGCAATAGTGTCATTATGGTTGAACATGATCCCTTACTGATCGACGCTGCTGACCATATCATTGATATGGGACCTGGTGCCGGGACATCCGGTGGAGAAATTATCGCCCAAGGGACACCAGTAGATATTATCAATGCCCAGACGAAAACTGGAAAATGGCTCCAGGATAGCGGCTTGTTCGAGATTGGCAACCGTCGTGAGCCTCAAGGTTGGATGGTAATACGTGGCGCGAGGGAAAATAACCTGCACGGAGAAGATATCTCCTTCCCATTAGGAGTTTTTATAGGTGTTTGCGGAGTTTCTGGTTCAGGAAAAAGCACTCTTCTCCTGGATACCCTCGGCCGAGCATTGGTCAAAAAAACCCACACTTCCTCTTTCTCGCGAGAACCCCTCCAACCTGGGGATCACGATACGATTGAAAACGCGCCCGAACGAACCTTCCTTGTCGATCAGACTCGGCGCGGTATATCCAGCCCGGCAAAATTCCTGGGACTTGAAAAACCTATCCTAAAACTTTATGCCAACAGCGATGAAGCTATTTCTTTGGGACTCTCAGAAAATGACCTTAAAGCGCAGTGCTCAGTCTGTCGTGGACAGGGATTGATCCGGATTGAGATGGGCTTCCTCCCCGATGAATGGGTTGAATGTGAGGCATGTCAGGGCACTGGCTGCCGTCGCGAAGCCTGGGATGTGCGCATCGATGATATCTCTTTACCTGAACTCAATACAATGACGATAGATGAAATCTACCAAATTTTTAAGGGTGAGGGGAATATCGCCACTCGACTTGATATCGTCCGCCAGGTTGGCTTGGGCTATCTGGTCTGGAAGCAGCCTGCTTACTCCCTATCCGGT
>CAZTJD010000020.1:27186-29003 GCA_964613985.1 uncultured Anaerolineales bacterium | reverse complement strand
CCGGTGGAGAAGCCCAGCGTCTTAAGATTGTTAAAGAATTGATAAAAAAGACCAAGGCGGATACACTCTATATTTTCGATGAACCCACGATCGGCCTGCACCTGGCAGATGTTGCTCAGCTTGTAGATGTAATTAATCACCTTGTTGATGCAGGTCACACGGTAATCGCGGTGGAACACCACCAACATCTACTGGCTTCTTGTGATTGGTTGATCGAATTAGGTCCTGTTGGCGGACCTGATGGTGGTCATATCATCGCCTCCGGAACCCCAGAGCAGATCGCGTCCCTTCAGACTCCAACCGCCCCATATTTACGTGCATTATTGAACAGGATACCATGAACTGGGCTTCTCTTTTATTGTCAGATCCCTCCCCAACCCTGCGATTACTGGTCTTACGCGACCTGCTTGGCCATCCCGAGATAGATGAGGAAGTGCAGGAATTAAAAATACTCCAGGATATAGATCCCCGGTTGAAACAATTTTTAGATTTACAAAATAAAGATGGCTCCTTCAGAAGTGGAGAAGGGGGTGGAGGAATCTTGGGTGACATCCGCCTGACCGCCCAGGCACTCATGGGTTTAGGGTACTTTGAATTAGGTCCAAATCATCCAGCTATCAAACTCGGAGCTGATTTTCTCTTCGCTCAACAACAACCCAATGGTTCATTTCCACTCATCGCTCAGGGCATGGTCTTAGATGGTGGTAGTCTGGATGAAGATGTCAAATACCATATGATCCCCTTACAAACTGCATTACCCCTACTGGGATTGGCTTGGGCAGGATATGCTACAGATCCTAGAGCAGAGGCAGCTTATGACTGGTTGATTTCCGAGGAATTGCAGCAAGGTGGCTGGCCTTCCGGCAGGCATGCAGATCAATATGTTTTTGCTGGTGGTTATCGTCGCCTGGCTCATTCAAAATTCGGCTGTCGTACCAACACCACCGCAGTAGTAAACGCCCTGGCTCTCCATCCTACCAGGCGATACAGTCTTTCAGCACGTCGAGGTTTGGATCTCTTATTAGCCCACGAACATCGTCCTGAAGGAACGTTGGGATTCGAAGTCGCCCGTATCATCGGCGTGGAACCACCACGAGGAGCCTTCACCTATTACAAACGTTATGATCTGGCTCAAATGCTGGATTTATCCTGGCGCATAGGTGCCAGTCTGGAAGACCCAAGATTAGCTGAGATGGTAAGTTTTGTCCGAGAGTTGCAAGGACCTTATGGGTTATGGGAATATGAACGCCACCCAGAAATATCTCGTTGGGTCACCTTCGATATCCTAAGGTCTCTTTCAAGGCTGGATGCTACCGGTGGATGGTTGAGTATGGAACCAAGAACACCTTTCCAGGCTTACCCTAAGAAACCAAAACGTTATTAACACATTTTCCGCACAAATTCCTCTCACACCGCTGTCCTCTGCAAGAGGTAATAAGACATATTTTTTAACCCTCTCGCCCAAGTCGCTGTCCTTGGTGGTAGACATCAACCCCTTTTCATTACCCCTCCAGCTCAAACCGCCATCCTCGGCGTTAGACATCAACCCCTTTTCATTACTCCTCCAGCTCAAAACGCCGTCCTTGGTGGGAGACATCAATCCCTTTTCATTACTCCTCCAGCTCAAAACGCCATCCTTGGTGGTAGACATCAACCCCTTTTCATTACCCCTCCAGCTCAAACCGTCATCCTCGGCGTTAGACATCAACCCCTTTTCATTACCCTCCAGCTCAAACAGCCGTCCTTGGTGGGAGACATCAATCCCTTTTCATTACCCCTCCAGCTCAAAACGCCATCCTTGGTGGAAGACATCAACC
>CAZTJD010000020.1:0-27086 GCA_964613985.1 uncultured Anaerolineales bacterium | reverse complement strand
CCCTTTTCATTACCCCTCCAGCTCAAAACGCCATCCTTGGTGGAAGACATCAACCCCTTTTCATTACCCCTCCAGCTCAAACCGTCGTCCTTGGTGGAAGACATCAACCCCTTTTCATTACCCCTCCAGCTTAAACCGCCGTCCTCGGCGTTAGGACACCGTTTGAAGAGATGAATAACCTGCCTCGCTTAAAAAACTAGTCTATGTAACCTTCCGCCCTCAGGATACCTGCAAATGCCTGGTCCGCATCCTCAACAGCCTTTTCTTTCCAGTCTCTTGCACTGGGATTGAACAATTCCTCAAAATCACGCCTGACCTGGGATTCAAGCTTGTCATTCTTTGCCCCGTGCCAGTGAAAACAATTCTCCTGGACCATTGCTGCCGGGCAGTGTACCTTACCAAAATAGTCATTCCCAAGAGTACCAAACTCAAAGGAGGTGGCATACAGCCGTTTTTGTGAAAACTCGCGCTGCCATAAGGTATAAACAAAATCAATCATATCCCCGCGAATCGCATAAAACTCATCGAGGTTCGCTGCTACAATCAGCGGATAATGATACTTCTTCACAAATTCAGCTGAAGTGCCTTTCTCCAGAGCAGAGTTGACCACACTCATTTGGTAGCGAGGTCCATAACCCGTGTGCATATCCAGGTGTAAGATCTGATCGTATGCACTAAAACTCTGCCGATACAGGTGAATCAATGTCCGCGTTTCTTCCTGGATCTCGCTACCACCATAATACATCCCTTCAGGATAGCGGTATTGACCCATCAAGGATGCCGCGTGAAAGTTCTTTAACCCCATCTTGATGAGACTCAAAGCAAGACCGAACTGAAATCCAAGCTTGCTTATTTCCATATGTTGGATGACATGGTTTGGATTAAGTAAAAGGTTAACACGGTCATATGCTGGGTTGTAATCGGGATTGAATCCCCCTTCATAGATGAAATTTCGGTTCAGGTCAACATTATTGGCATTGACCCGACGATGATGCTTCATCCCCCATGGATTGATCGTGTGGACAAGTATCAAACCTGTATTTGTGGGATTCAACTTGGGCAGGAAGACATTGATAAACCGTTGCTGCATTGCCGATCCGACGTATCCTTCGACGCCATGCTCGCCCGTTGTCAGAATGACTACCTTCTCATTCCTTTCCAATCCATCAGAATAAATCCAATCAATGGACAAATCTTCATCGAAGGATAATGTTTGCTGAGCATGTTGGGCTTGAGGCCAATATTCCTGCACTATAGCCAGGTTATCTCGAAAGCGATGGCGAGAGACTTCGTAAGTTTCAGGAAAAAGGGAATCGACTTCACTCATTTTTATCCTCTTAAAGGAATAATAACTGGATTTATATTGATTTCAAATCCTCATACTTGTTTACACTCGTTATGGATTTAAAGTCTTGTAGGGATCGAGTTGATATTCAAAATAAGTGGTCTGGCAGGCACGACCCTTCCCGATCCAGGCACATCGCTTTTCCAGCTGAATGATCATACTAAAAACCGTCACGGTTTCCAGACCGTGCTTACAAATGGAGGTCGGGTATCCGGCATGGTCTGCTAGCAGCTTCTGAAAGTTTTCCGGGGACAATTGACCGTAATGCTCGCGCAGCAGGCGCTTCGCCCGATTATAACGGGTGACACTATTGCCAATCGAATTCCTATCCGCCTCATATTTTCGCATTTCCGGGCTTATATAATGGTTCGTATGCGCCAGGATATTTTCCTCGATATAGATCGGCTGGCAATCTGTCGCTGAACCTTCCATACAGTAGACCTCGCCACTCTCGTTCGCAATGACATTATTGTAACTGGAGGCGCGTCGGGGCAACAGGCAGTGATCCATTGCCTCACTAAGGAAGCGTGAAGCCAGGATTGCCCGTACTACCAACAAGCGCGGTACACCCGGGCGAATATCGTTGTTATCAAGTTGGTTTCCCGTCAGGCTGATTTGAGCGGCGTTAAACCCGGCACTGAATCCCACACCACCTGGTGAAACCCCTAGAATTTCTGGTTCGCCTTCCGCCTGCATTTTTATAATCACCAGGTTCGCTTCGGATTCAGGTAAAAGGTCGTTAGTGTGAGCGATCAAGGTTGATCCATCCAATGTCGCTGAACCACGAGCTGCCATATCGGTACAGCCCCCCCTCCAAGCTGCCGCTTCCCACAGTTCTTCACACATGGAAAGGAATACTTCTTCAAATGACACTTCTGCACCCTCAGAAATCCCAACCAATTCATCTATATATTGAGGGTAAATCTCTCGGCTGTGCTGCAAATATAGGCTGCTTTGTAGCAGCATTTCATCCCAACATATACCAGCAGGCAATCCTTGGTGAAGATTGTCAAGCATAGAACGGATTTGTTGACGGCATCCTTCTCCGATTTTTTGCCCCACCTCGCGGTGACTGCCCCGCGCTTCAAGTACTGGAATTGAGTTACTCGACATCGATTTCAGCTCCCTATGGTTCAGAAAAAACAATATTTTAATGAAACCTTCTTGATTCTATTGCACACTCGAATCCTCGTCAACACTTTTAGGTACTACTTTTAACTATGGTATCGAGATTATTTCTGTGCTAGAATCACCCCAGGTATATACGGGTCATGCGTTTAGGAACCAGGAGGTTCCACAATGTTAGATTTTCAAGGCGCTCTCCAGCGCCTTAACGCAGTGATTGAGGGAGAAATCCGAAAGTTTAACTTACCTGGCTTGACCATCGGTTTAACGAATCGCGAAAAATTATTGTTTGTGGGGAGTTTTGGACTGGCCAACTGCGATGCCCAACAAGCTGTTACGCCTCAAACCCTTTTCCAAATCGGATCAATCAGCAAATCCTTTACCAGCATCATCCTGCTCCAGTTGCAGGAACGAGGCATACTCAATCTTGATGACCCTGTCTCAATCCATCTCCCCTGGTTCGAAATCCAAAGCGATTACCTGCCAATTCGGCTCCGTCACCTGATGAGTCACACCGCCGGCATCATTATGGGAAGCGATGCTACCCCATCTGCTTACACGGAGGCCTGGGATTTACGATACACAAGAGCTACTGCCTCACCGGGAGAGAAGTTCCACTATTCCAACAGTGGCTACAAAATCCTTGGCTTGGTGCTCCAGGCTTGTCTTCAGCAGAAGTTAGCAGATATCCTGAAAGAACGGATTTTGATCCCCCTCAGGATGCTTGAAACGGAGCCGGTGATCACCAATGTCATGCGCTCTCGCCTCGCTGTAGGCTATGAAGCATTCTATGACGACAGGCCACTTCCAAGCTCCGGGAAACTTGCTCCAGCAACCTGGTTTGAATCGGATACCGCTGATGGTTCCATTTCATCCACTGCAGAAGATATGTGCCGGTATCTACGCTTCCTGCTCAACCGCGGCCAAGGACTACTACAACCTGACAGCTTTGAGCAGCTAATACAACCTATTATTCCCACCGCTGACGATCTCCACGGCGAAATGTATGGTCTGGGACTATCTACACGCCAGATGGAAGGGCACAAGGTTATTGGTCATAGTGGCGGCATGGTTGGATACACTGCGGATATGCTGGCAGACCTTGATGCCGGATTGGGTGTTATTGTGTTGGCTAACGGTCCCGGAAACCCAGATATGGTCAGTCAATATGCCCTCCAATGTCTTCTAGCCGCTCTGAATGGCAAACCGTTTCCTGACCCTCCTTTTTTAGATCCTTACCAGGTTGATAATTCACCTGATTACCTTGGACAATACCAATGTGAGGATAAAACATTCATCATCAATGCCAATGAGGGGCATCTTTACCTGGATTTTGAATTGGATTACATCCAGTTGGAGCCTAAAGGTAAGGATGTCTTCCTGGTTAACCATCCTGCATTTGAGATGTTTCCGCTGCAATTCGGACGCGGAACTGAAACACAAAACAGAAACAATTGCCCAATCATAGAAGTCTTCAACGGACCAGATTGGTACATCCATACTCGTTACCAGGGGGAGAAATTCATTGAAATTCCCACCCAATGGTGGGCTTATACCGGTCATTATCGATCACACAACCCCTGGCTAACGAACTTTTGGGTGGTGATTCAGAAGAATTCCCTGGTATTGATCCACCAATGGGACGCAGGTCAACCGCTACACCAGACCTCCCCCGGCAAGTTCCGAGTAGGTAAGGATATATGTTCGCCGGAATTCATCCATTTCGACTTAATCATCGATGGCAAAGCCATCAGAGCCAATCTTTCAGGAGGTGCTTATTACCGAACATTTACTCCCTGATCCTCTATATAATTGCGCATTGAAGCGCGCCAGTTTTCTATTATCGTAACGGGTACATAGTTACCCGGATACACATTCTTCAGGAGAAGAAGTTATGAAAATAAAACAAAATTTGTTGTTTTTGCTTTTCACCGTGCTGGCATTAATCCTTACAAGTTGTGGCAGAGCTGAAGCTACCGTACCTCCCGAGCAGCAGGAACCAGAGGTGGCAGAAGCTCTCGAAGAGCCAGAATCCCCAGAAGAAGTAGCACCCTCCATCCTTGATGTGGGAACTACTTATATATGGGATACTGCGAACCCCACCTATGGATGGTACAACTACGGCTTGAGGTATTTGATTTACGATACCCTGGTGGAAGAAATGGGTATCAGCAATTTCCAACCTGGACTGGCTGAAAGTTGGACCGTATCCGATGATGGCCTGGTTTGGACATTCAAAATCCGTGAGGGCGTAAAGTTCCATGATGGGACTCCCTGTGATGCCAACGCGGTCGCCTGGAGCCTGAACTGGACCCTCGAGAATGATATCGAGACCTTTGCCTTCTACCTCTATAATTTCAGCGAGATCATCGCCTTGGATGACACAACACTTCAGGTGACTCTCTCCGATCCAGTAGGAAACATGGAATACCTCTTGATGTATGTCTGGATCTTACCCGAGAGCGTCTGGGGAGAAATGACCTACGACGAGATCATGGAATTCGAGGATCTTAAGGCTGGGATCGGTACCGGTCCCTATATTCTCAAGGAGTGGTCAGAAGGGGAATACCTGATCCTGGAAGCTAATAAGGAATACTGGCGGATGACGCCAGTAATTGATCAAATCATTTACCATGAATACGCTACCGAAGATGCTATGGTTCAGGCTTTGCTGGTTGGAGAGATCGATGTTGTTGACACTGTCCCTTCCACAGCCATACCAACCCTTCAAGAAGCTGGAAACATCGAAGTGCCTATCATGGGATCGACAACCATCGACGAGCTGATCATTAACTCGCATGAGGATGGCACACAACCTGAAAGTCTATGGGATCCTACAGTCCGCCTGGCAATCGCTTATGGGATTGACAAGCAGCAGATTGTCAACGTAGCCTATCTTGGCTATGCTGATGCGCTTGGCCCGGTGGTCCCCGCTTCCATGGGTGACTGGCATAACAGCGATATCGTGGATATCCCTTTTGATGTCGCCGAAGGGAACAGGGTACTGGAGGATGCCGGATTTGCCGATAGTGATGGCGACGGTATTCGCGAATTTTCAGATGGGTCTCCCCTGGAATATCGCTTCTATGGAAACGACGATGCCACTGTGGCTCGCATTATGGAGATCATCTCCGATGGACTATCCCAGGTCGGCATTTCAGCACCGGTCACTTTGATGGACGAAGACAGCCTGATTGCCCTCTATCCAGCTTTCGATTTCGACCTGGTCTACTGGGGTTGGGGGCTTGATCCAGACCCAGATTTCGCCATGTTGATCTTCACCTGTGACCAGCGCGAGGAGGGTGGTTGGAGTGATAGTGGTTATTGTGACGAAGAATTCGAGCAGATGTACATCGAGCAAGGGATCACTGTTGACCACGAAACTCGCCGACAGATAATCTGGAAGATGCAGGAAAAACTGTTTAACGACCGTCCTTACATCGTACTGACGAATGCTAAGAACATCCAGGCTTTCCGCAGCGACCGCTTCACCGGTTTTGGCCTGGCCCCAGGTGATATTCTTTGGAAGGGTGCCTTGTTGCAAGCCCGACCTGTAGAATAGCTAAAAATCAATATCAAAAGGGGCAGGATGAAAACCTGCCCCTAAATCATCAAAACTGACAAAAAACCATGCAACGCAGCGATTACCTGATCCGTAAGGTAGGTTTTGCGATCGCTACCCTAGTGGTAGTGATTGTCTTTAATTTTTTCTTATTTCGTGTTCTCCCGGGCGACCCGGTAAAACTAATCATCCACAGCCCCCGAATGACGGTGGAAGCCCAGGCGAAAATTCGCGAAAACTTTGGGTTGGATAAACCAATCTGGTTCAACCTCCAGGCCTTCAAATCAGGTGATTATGTGGGAGGCTTTGATACTCAGTTTACCGCATATGTTCGAAACTTGCTCAAGGGTAATCTGGGGATATCATTCTCTACCCGAAAAGATGTAACAATATTATTAAAAGAGCGCGTCTGGCGTACGGTAGTGCTTGTTGTCGTGGGCAATGCTTTGGCGATTGTTATCGGTATTTCCTTGGGATTGCTGGCAGCCTGGCGTCGGGGTTCCCGGTTGGATACCAGCATCCTGCTTTGGGGATTGTTCACCTGGGCAATGCCTACTTTTTTCTTTGGTATTATTTTGATGATCCTGGCCCGAGGTTATTTTCCTGTCGGGGGGATGGTATCCCCTGGTCTTCATCCAGAGGACGGTTGGGCATACTGGAAGGACGTATGCTGGCATCTGGTTTTACCCACCTTCACCCTGACCATCCTCTATATGAGTGAATATATGTTAATCATGCGCAGCAGCGTCATTGAAATACTCAGCGAAGATTTCATCCTCACCGCAAAAGCCAAAGGGATGAACACCTTCCAGATTTTCCGTGACCATGCATTAAAAAATTCCATGCTGCCTATGGTAACCATCATCGCCCTGACCCTGGGTTATACGGTTGGCGGAGCAATTCAGGTAGAGACCGTCTTCTCCTGGCCTGGGATTGGCAGGTTGATGTTTGAGGCCGTCCAGAAACGGGACTATCCCGTACTGCAAGGCTCTTTCTTATTACTTGCAGTTAGCGTGATTGTCGCGAACCTGGTTGCTGACTTACTCTATGCCGTTTTAGATCCACGCGTAAAACCCGAATAAGGAAATATCATGGCCCAAAGCAACCGCATCTGGAAAACCATACGCCAAAAACCGATGGCCATTATAGGCATGGTAATGCTTTCGATCGTGCTCTTCATGGCAATCTTCGCCCCAGTCCTTGCGCCTTATGATCCCAAAATTCGCGTCAATGTTGTCCCTGATGACATCCTCGCCCCTCCAGATTCCGATCACTGGCTAGGACGCGACGATGCCGGAAAAGATGTGCTCAGCCTGCTAATCTACGGGGCTCGTGTCTCCTTGATTGTTGGCTTTATATCTTCCTTCTTCTCCATGTTTATTGGCACCTCCGTCGGCCTGATCGCCGGATATTTTGGTGGACGAGTCAGCAATATCTTGATGCGTTTCACTGATTTCCTGATGGTCATTCCAGACCTACCTCTGATGTTGGTGATTATCTCCGTTTGGGGTCGCGGCCTTTGGAAGATTATTCTGGTCATCAGCGTCCTGTATTGGACCTACACCGCCCGGCTGGTGAGATCCCAGGTAATAACCGTTAAGGAGCGACAGTTCGTACTCCGCGCTCATGCTCTAGGTGCCAGCAATTTCCGCATCATCCTTCGCCATATCTTTCCACAAGTTTTACCACTCGTCATTGCCCAAGCCGTATTGGATATCTCATCATCAATTATCGCTGAGTCTACCCTCAGCTTCCTGGGATTAGGTGATCCAACCCTGATCAGTTGGGGTGTTATGTTGAACTTCGCTTTTGAGAGAGCCATCAGCAGGATGGCCTGGTGGTTCCTTCTGCCACCTGGTTTTGCCATAGTCTGGGTTAGCCTATCAATCATCTTGATTGGCAACGCACTGGAAGAAATCGTTAACCCACGGCTTGCAACCCACCATCTCTTTAACCCTCGCAATATGGTCTCCTTAATGACAGGGAAACCGATCCAGGTAAGTGCAGAGGGTACCACGGAGGTGGGATCATGATAAGTCTGGAAGTCCAGGACTTATCTGTCCAATATTTGGTAGACGATCTGGGCACAAGTAAAGGTCAGGTCGCCCTTCAAGCCGTGGATGGGGTCAGCTTCGCCCTCAAACAAGGCCGCTCAATGGGTCTGGTTGGAGAATCGGGCTGTGGAAAAACCACGATTATGCTCAGCCTGTTACGTTTGCTACCGGAAGCAGGGCGAATTGTCAGGGGAAAGGTTTTATTTTACGGTCGGGACCTTCTCCAATTCAGCGAACGCGAGATGCTTAATATCCGTTGGTGTGAAATTTCGATGGTTTTTCAAGGCGCTATGAACGCCCTCAATCCGGTACGAACCATCGAAAGCCAGATTGTTGAAGCTTTGAAACTCCATAACATCGTGACTCCTGGCAAGAGTGCCCGTCAACGCGCCGGAGAGCTTCTGGAACTGGTGGGGATTTCAGCAGAGCGAGGGAAACAGTATCCTCATCAATACAGCGGTGGGATGCGCCAACGCGCCATGATCGCCATGGCTCTTACCTGCAATCCCCGCGTCTTGATCGCGGACGAACCGACCACTGCATTAGATGTAATGATCCAAGCGCAGATAATTGAGCTACTTGAGTCACTTCAACGTGAGCTTAACCTATCCTTGATCGTCGTTACCCATGATCTGGGTCTTGTAGCCGAGATGTGTGACGATGTCCTGGTGATGTATGGTGGCACCCTGGCTGAAATGGCGAGCAGCGATATCATCTTTAACAATGCCCTTCATCCGTACACCCAACGTTTGCTGCAAGCCTTCCCTGATATTTCTGAACCCGGGGCAGAATTAGCATCCATCCCCGGCACGCCACCTCGCCTGGATGATCTACCACCAGGTTGCCGTTTCAAGCCACGCTGCCATGTTTCGCAGGGTTCCCTGATATGTTCTCAAGTTCACCCACCCATAAATGAGATCACTCCAGGCCATCGAGTTGCCTGTCACCTTGTGAAAGGAAAAGCCTGAAATGGAAGCACATCAATTCCTCAAGGTAGAGGAGCTCTATAAACACTTCCCGGTGACTCGTACGATTGCTGATCGACTAAAGCGTCAGCTCTCTCAAATCGTTCACGCTGTGGATGGTGTCAGTTTCTGGATCCAACAAGGTGAAATCCTGGCATTGGTTGGTGAATCGGGTTCAGGGAAAACAACAGTTGGGATGAATGTCCTCGGCCTGCAGGTACCGACCCGGGGGAGGATTACGCTTGATGGTTATAATGTGGCGGATTGGGCACAGGGCAAGTTGAAACCCAAAAATAATCAAGAGGCAGATCTTGGCAGGTTAAAACGACGTCAGCAAATCTTAACCTTACGCCGCCGGGCACAAATGGTCTTTCAAGATCCATACGAATCCCTCAACCCACGCCAGAAAATTTGGGAAATCGTGGTTGAACCGCTTGAGATTCACGATCTGGGACTTAACCCTTCAGAAAAGGAAGGACGTGTTCGTGCTGCTTTAGAAGATTGTGGATTGACCCCAGCAGAACACTTTTGGGGACGTTATCCGGACGAACTCTCCGGTGGGCAGCGTCAGCGCGTCGTGGTTGCGGGTGCACTGGTACTTGAGCCCGAACTGTTAGTAGCAGATGAACCGGTCTCTATGCTGGACGTATCTATCCGCGCGGATATCCTGACTCTGCTGCAGTCCCTACGCCAGGCGAGGAACATTACCATCCTCTATACCACCCATGACCTGGCAACCGCAGGGTACTTTACCGATCGCATGGCAGTGATGTATTTGGGACGTATCGTTGAAATTGGGCCAACTGTTGAAGTTCTCAAATCCCCACGCCACCCTTACACCCAGGCACTTGTTTCGGTATCCCCAGTTCCCAACCCGCGTAAACGGCGTAAACGCATGATCCTGCAAGGGGAGGTACCAAATCCAATCGACCTGCCTTCCGGATGTCGGTTCCACCCCCGTTGCCCGCTTGCAGAAGCGCGGTGTACCCAAATCGATCCGGAATCCGTTCAGGTAGGCCCTTCCCACACTGCTGCCTGTTTGCTGCTTCAAGCCTAATGATCTTCCTTCGCGGGTATCAATAGCGTCCCAGTTCATGTTTGGAGAAGACTCCATGACCCCACAAGAATACCTCGATAAGTTATTACACTTGCCCAATATTGATGATGGACTGCTTCCTCTGGTTTCACGTGATGGCAAATGGGTTGCATGGACCTGGTTCCAGGTTGGTCCAACCAGTGACATATTTGCCTCTCCGGCAGATGGATCCAAACACCCTGTCCGTTTGACGGACACCCCAGATAACACCTACCTGGTCTCCTGGACCCCAGACAGTCACAGCGTGATCGTAGCTCAGGATAAAGACGGCAACGAGCGCGACCAGCTCTTCCGCATCGACCTCGAAAAACCTTTAAAAATGGTCCCACTCACCGAACCAGATCCCAATTACTATATCCATGGGGGTTATCTCCATCCCAATGGTCGTTGGTTGGTATACGGCGCTAACATCAATCTTGCCACCGGGAAAGAAATCGAAGCAACCTGGTTGTACCGTCACAACCTGGAAACTGGTGAACGGAAACCTTTATCCCAACCTTTGAAACCCTCTTACACGACACCCAAGTTAAATCAGCAGGGAACCCATATCCTTTATCACCGCAAGGATCTGCACCCTGCAGGAAGCCAGACCTGGTTGGTCGATATCGAGGGAAGGAATGATCGAGAGATTTTGAACTTCGGCGCAAACATAAAAACATTCGCTTCCTGGCACCCAGATGGTGTGCGCATCCTCGTTATGGTGGAGACCCCTACCCATCGCCGGCTGGGAATCACTAACCTCGACGCCGCGGAGATCCTTTGGCTGCTGGATGACCCCTCTATGGATATCGAAACTGCCTACATTCCCCATAACAGTAACCAGGTTGTTGCCCTCCTCAACCACCAGGGACGCTTGACGAGTATCTTGATCGACACCGACAGCGGAGCTATTCAATCCCTCCCGAAAGTTCCTGGTAACCTCATCCCTCTAGCCCCGAGTTTCCCATCCTCTCCCCAAAAAGAGGAAAATGAAAAGGGTCAAGAGAATCCATGGATCGGTTTATACTTCAGCGCCAGACAGCCTGGTGAGGTCATCCGCTTTAACCTTGTTGATAACTCCCCAAATACATTTCAGAGCATATCTAGAATGTGGGACCGAGCCACGCTTACCACCGCCGACCTGTACCGGGCAGAGAATTTCACCTGGGAGTCGGTCGATGGTCTGCCAATCCACGGTTGGTTATACCGAGCGAAGGGAGAAAGAAAAGGTACGATCATCTATGTTCATGGTGGTCCAACCTGGCATAGCCGGGATGCATTCAATGCCCAGATTCAGTTTTTTCTCCACTGCGGATTCGATGTACTCGATCCCAATTACCGCGGCAGTACTGGCTATGGACTCCCCTTTCGTGAGGCGATCCGGGAGGATGGTTGGGGTGGAAGAGAGCAGGAGGATATCCGCACCGGGATCAAAGCCTTATTCGAAGCTGGGATCGCCCAAAAAGGTCAGGTTGGCATCACTGGCACCTCCTATGGAGGCTATTCATCCTGGTGGGCGATCACCCACTTTTCCCCCGAGGTCATTGCAGCGGCAGCCCCGATTTGCGGTATGACCGACCTGGTAGTGGACTACGAAACGACCCGACCCGACCTCCGACCCTATAGCGAGGAGATGATGGGCGGCAGCCCTTCACAGGTACCTGAGCGCTATCAACAGCGCTCCCCCATCCACTACATTAGAAATATACACGGCAGATTGTTGATCGTCCAGGGAGCCCAGGACCCTAATGTCACTCCAAAAAATGTGGCCGATGTCGTTATCGCCTTGAAGGCTGCTGGTGTCCCTTACCAGGAATTAATCTTCGAAAATGAAGGACATGGCATCAGCAAGACAGAAAACCAACGCATCCTATTCCTTCGCCTGGCAGAATTCTTCGAACAATCTTTTCTCAACAACCAGGGCATTGATTGATCAGGAACTTTTAATTCAATCAAGAATGGTAGATTATAGAAACCCTTAAATTGTCAATTGCAGCAATGTTTCCATCAATTCGTTGAATGCTTATCTCGAATTGAATCTGCAAGGGCATCCAATGCACTAAAGGTCTCCTTTGTTGGTCTGCCTTTACAAAGTATGGTGCCCAGGATTTCTACTTTCAGGTTGGGTATCAGATCCGTTATTTGTTCCACAGCCTTGGTCCCCCAACCGTACGAGCCAATGATCGCCGCGTATTTCACTTTCGGGCGCAGCGCATTTGCCAGGTAGGTGGCTGAGACGACAGTTGGGTGAGGTCCCACCAGGACCGTAGGGGTGCCAATCACGATCGTTGCCGCATCTACCAAAGCCATTGCCAGTTTGCCAATATCCGTGTTCGACAACTCGAATTTCTGAACCGTTACCCCTCGTTCGATTAAAGCCGATACAAGATAGTTCACCATTTCTTCCGTACTTCCGTGCATGGAAATGTAAGGGATAACAACAAGATTCGATACCTGATCCGATACCCAATCTTCATACGCGGACAGGATAAATTCGGGATGATTATAAACAGGTCCATGGCTTGGTGCAATCGTGTCAAATTCAATACCCTGTAACTTTTCCAAGTTTTTCTGAATCATTTTACGAAAAGGCATCATGATTTCAGCATAATAACGCTTTGCTGCTTCGAGAATACCTGGATTCTTCCCTGCATAAAGTTCGGACATGGCCATGTGGGAACCAAAAAAATCGCAAGTAAACAGAATATGATCTTCTGGAAGATGAGTCACCATCGTCTCAGGCCAATGGACCCAAGGGGTATAAATGAACTGCAGTGTCTTGTCGCCAAGGGACAATTTCTCTCCATCCTCAACGGTTTTGAGACGTTCTTCTGGAATTCCAAGATGTACAGTGAGCAAGTCTTTTGCTTTTCGAGAACACAGCACAACGGCTTGACTGTACATTTCCAAGATCACGGAGATACTTCCTGAGTGATCCTGCTCGCTGTGCTGAGAGATGATGTAATCGATTTCTTCCACACCAGACAAATTCTCTAATAACTCATCAACCATCGCTGGATCAACCGTATCGATCAACGCTGTTTTTTCAGAACCTTTAACCAGGTAAGCATTGTAGCTGGTACCATCTGGTAGCGGGATCAGGCTGTCGAATAATCTCCGATTCCAGTCTATAGCCCCTACCCAATGGACATTCTTACATATTTCTCTTGTTGTCATATAAACATCCTCGATTCTGTTACTATGCATAGGACGATGATATACTCCTTCATCCGATGCCATAAAAATAGATAATTTATTGGGAGTTGTTGGTCAAACTTGCCGATACGAAAGAACCTTAACTAATAATTCATTGTAGATACCCAAATATTTTGCTATATTGTAGCACCGTTTATCCACACTGGAGTCTTTATCAAAGAGATTGGCTTTAACCAAAACCAAATATCTCAAGTTTAGCCTCCAATACAAGAATCCTTTACACAAATCAAAACACGAATAGAAATCTAGTATCTCAGCCGTCATTCTGCAAAAATCCACAGTGCTGGGGTGCATTTCATCCCAGAAGAAATATCCCAGCATCCTGCTTAAATCGCCGTCCTCGGCGAAGCAGTTTCTTAGCAACAAATCCACAGTGCTAGGGTGCATATCATCCCGGAAGAAACACCCCAGCATCCCGCTCAAATCGCCGTCCTCGGCGAAGCAGTTTCTTAGCAACAAATCCACAGTGCTAGGGTGCATTTCATCCCGGAAGAAACATCCCAGCATCCCGCTCAAACCGCCGTCCTCGGCGACGCAGTTTCTTAGGAACAGCGCGAAGAATCTCTTCCCTCGAGGGTTGAGACCTTCATTCCCCTAAGGTCGACATCTATAAATTCGAATTGGATCCTTACCGCACCCTTACCGGATTTATAGAAAAACACCATTCTCAGGGGTGATAAGTGATCACAGGCAAACTTATCCGTGTGATCATTCTCACCAATGAATCCGCCGAGAGACGCTGGCGTTACCTTGTTTGAAGTCGTTATTTCACACTCATTTCTACTTCTTTGGATTCAAGTCCATCGGCGGAAATTATAACAGTGATCTTTCCCGGTTTGCTCCCGGCGCGAACAATAGCCTGAGCTCTGCCATGGTAGGGTTTGTGTGTATTCGAGAGGAAGCTTTCCTCCGTGCAGGGGTCAGCGCTACCGAAACTAAGAAGCGTCCCCGCCCCCTCCACCAACACAGTGATCGAGCGGTTTTCCAACACACGCACAGTGCCTGCGGAATCGGTGAATTCGATATTAATAAAGGCAAGATCCTCACCATCAGCCTGTAGAATCTGCCTGTCAACAGTGGCTCGAATCTCTGCACCGTCTTCAGCGGAATGTAGGGAATTTCTAGAAAGCTCTTTCCCATTTTTGTCCCGAGCTAAGGCCGTTAATTTCCCAGGTTCGTATGCAACCTTGAACATCGCCCTGTAGTTAGCAGTATCGCCTGCCTTTCTGGTGCCCAGCGTTTTGCCGTTTAGCTGTAATTCCACCTGCGGGGTGTCACTGTAAACTTCCACGATGGCTTTTTTACCCTCACATCCGTCCCAGGCCCAACTTTCAACAGCATTCGTGCCGCGCCACATCGAGATCGTCGGTTTTTCGGGGTAACGGTCCACAGGCCGCACAGCGATATACGGTCTATCTATAAGACCCCACACGGTCTGGGCGTAATACGCTTCCGCTGTGCATAGTCCAGTAATGTCGATGACACCGCATCCAGCGAGGAGCCATGGATAGGGTTTTCCCGCCGCACCACCAGGTTGATCTGAATAATTCCATGCCCCCATCCCGGCTTCGCCAAGATAATCCCATGAGGTCCACATAAAATCCCCGATGAGATAGGGATATTTTTCCACCATGCACCAGTTCTTGGCAATATCAAACGGGAAGGTCTCGCTGCCCACAACCACACGCTGCGGATAATTTTCCCCCTCCTTAGGGTATCGACCGCTGCCATAGTTGTATCCGCAGATATCCAGTTTTTCGAAGGCATCTCGGGTAGCCTTGTCCACGAAACCAAGCCGGCCAATATTTTTCATCGCGCTGCCCACGGTGTTCATCATGGCATTGAAGAAAGCACTGCCGCTGGCTTTCTGCTTTTGTGGTTTGGCGCTCTTTTTCTTTTTCTGTTTTACCCTGACCTGGTCGTCTTGCTTGTAAATACCCATCCCAAGGGATGCCAGGCCGTTCAGCATCAGATTAATGCCACAGGTCACAGCACGATAAGAGTCAAGCGAATGGATAAACTCTACCATCTTCCCAGTCAGCTCGATACCACGCACCTGGGCGGTCTCGCTCACCTCGTTGCCGATGGAGTACATCAGCACGCAAGGATGATTATAATCTTTTTCTACCATGGCCAGGAGATCAGCCTGCCAATTACTCTCGAAATCAGCAGAATAATCATATTTTGTTTTCCGGATATACCACTGGTCGAACGCTTCATCCATAACGTACATCCCCAAGCGGTCGCAGGCGTCCAACATGGCCTTGCTCATCGGGTTATGGCTTGAACGGATGGCATTGAATCCTGCTTCTTTCATGATGCGTACACGGCGCTGTTCCGCTGCAGGGAAAGTTGCCGCGCCCAGGATGCCATTGTCATGATGGACACAACCGCCGCGCAGTTTCACCTCAGCGCCGTTAACCCGTAGACCATTTTGTGCACCCCATTCAATCCTTCGGATGCCAAAAACGGTAGAGGCTTCGTCTTTGAGATGTCCATCCTGCAGCAGGATGACCTTACAGGTGTACAGGTTCGGGTTCTCCGCGCTCCACAATTTTGGATCAGGGATCACCAGCTTTTGAACCTCAGCAGCCTCCCCAACCTCAGCTACTATTTTTCCATCATAGCTGATCTCGATTCGCAAGGCGTAGTATTCCTTTTCCGGAGCAACGAATTCCGTTTTAACGGTGATGTTCCCATCGGGGGCGTCGATCTTGATGCCTTGCGGGAGAATATGGGCGGGGTCACCCATCCACAAGGCTACAGAGCGGTAGATCCCGCTGCCGGAATACCAACGGCTGTTGGGTTCTTGGGAGTTGTCTGCTTTCACAATGATCTCATTTTCGCTGCCGAATAAAAAGTATGGGGTGGCATCCACGAAGAAATTTGTGTAGCCATAGCGATGCCCACCCGCAATTTTTCCGTTGATCTCCACAGTACTTTTACGATAAACGCCTTCGAATTCCAGCAGTACACACTTACTCATCCAATCTGCGGGTACTTCGAGCCGCTTGCGGTATAGGTATTTCCCTCCCGGAAAGAACCCGGTGTTTGAGCCGTTTGAGCAATCTGGATCACGTTTTTCGGCTAGCATAGCATCATGGGGAAGATCAACCGCCTGCCACCCCTCCGTCCCTTCCTTTTGGAACTCCCAGCCTTGATTGAAATTGATTTTTTTCATTTTGCTGACTCCTGTTATTTGATGTACAGTCTTTCGATACCCGAAATCCCGGTTGGGCATTTATCTTCCGCTGCTTCAATCATTCTAACATACTGCGCTTTTCAGCAAATAGCACATTCTCAGCATGGTTGCTACCTTAATGGTAATCTGGTTTTTACCCTGGCTGAGAAACCCCGTAATCTCATAGAGACAGGTCAGCACGATCTGGATGCCTGCGATGATGCCGTTTACAAATACCTCCACACCCTCCCAAACATTGGTGATCTCCTATACCACACTTGAAGGAATTCCTTTTAGGTATTTTTCTCGTAATGTAAGAATCTAGAAAATTCAGCTACTCTTTGGCAAGATCATCTGGCAATACTATATTCTTTGAGCCTAAGATTGGAAACACCAAACGATCCACTGGTTGACTGTGCAATAATCTTTAATCTGGTTCCTTTTAGTACGATAACCGGGTTATATTTTGCAACCCAGAATAGTCCTTTGAAATACCTGATGGTAGATAACACCGAACTATCTGTCAATTTGAATACAGATCATTATCAGCTGGCAGTTCCCTTAAAACAAATGGAGAACGGCCAAGCTATCGAAGATAGCCGTTCTCCCGTAAGCAAAGCTTTGCAAGAGTAGCGGGGCCAGGACTCGAACCTGGGACCTTCGGGTTATGAGCCCGACGAGCTGCCACTGCTCCACCCCGCGTTGTTGGTTAAGCGAACGGCATTATAGCACGCCGGGCAATGACCGTCAAGGCAAGGATGGTTCGAAGAACAGCGCTCGCCAGGCTTCCCAATTTTCCACGGGTTCAGGAGTGATGACGATGAGTGTAGAAGGTGTTGGTGTAGTCTCATGAGGGGAAATCGGCACGATAAGGTTGTCTCCCTCACGGATCATTCGCGCTTCTGTGTAAGCCCATTCTTCAACAGCAGAATCTGAGGTTGCATATGCAATCTCGGTCTGCAGAACGGTGCGTGTCGCTTCCAACGCTGCTACTTCTGTGTTGACAACCTTCCTCTCTTCGCTTAGCTGTTTTAGAACCGTGATTCGAGTTTTTAATCCTACCCCTAACAAGATCAGGACTCCAATACCAACCACAAGAATAAAATACCTGCTGTTCCGGCTGAGTTTATTCATAACACCATCTTACCGCGAGCTGCTCCCGAGGGCAATATTGGATTCATTTCATCATGGTATTTGCATGAATTATGCCATCTTAAGTGAAAAAACCTTCAGTTAATGATATTCAAAAGGTTTTTCGACGACCGATCAATATTATAATTAGATCGTTATTATCGATACTTATTAACAACAGGCTGAACGAGCAAGGTATAACACAAGCCGTCCTGAACTTTAAGATAATCACAAAAATCGGCTTGAAAGGCTAGGCGGCTTCCTATCGGAGAAATTTGAGCTAATTTTTATTATTAACTAATTCGTCATTTAATCAATCATTTGAGTATTTTAGAGAATCCATCGAGGTCATTATGAAAGCACTTAAAATCACCCAACCTGGTCATACCGAACTTGTTGATATTCCCTTGCCGAAACAGGAAAATGACGATGTCCTGATCAAGGTCATGGCAAGCGGTATATGTGGGACTGATATCCATATTTTTCGTGGTGGATATATGGGCGAATACCCGCTAATTCCAGGCCACGAGTTCTCCGGCTTGGTTGAAGCGGTTGGCAGTGCAGTCACTCGCTTTCAACCCGGCGATAGAGTAACAGTTGAACCAAATATTGCCTGCGACAATTGCCCGAATTGTCTCAACAACCGCCAAAATTTTTGCCAAAATTGGACTGCCATAGGTGTCACGCGACCTGGCGGTATGGCTCAATACACCACCGCCCCTGAAAAAGCGGTCTTTAAGATTGGTGAGATTCCATTTGAGTACGGCGCTTTTATGGAACCTCTCTCCTGTGTTCTCCATGGTGTGACTCGATTACAGCCTGAGATCGCTTCCAGAATCGTGATTTTTGGCGCTGGTCCCATTGGGATTTTGTTGCTTCAGGTGCTCAGTTTAAAGGGAGCAGCCGAGATAACAGTGGTTGACAGGAACCCGCTTCGGGTTGAATTTGCTCTAAAAATTGGCGCTGACTCCACAACCACCAGCCTGACTGACCTGCCACACAAAGAATATGACCTGGTTGTAGACGCCACCGGTGCCATTTCAATGATGAACCGCACCATCGAATTCGTTCGTCATGGTGGTAAGGTGCTGCTCTTCGGTGTTCCCCCATCTGGAGAAAAAATAAACCTGGATGCCTTCGCTATCTTCCGAAAAGGGCTGACCATTCTTTCTTCTTTTACCTCCCTCCGTAACTCCTACCAGGCACTTGATCTTCTTAAACATAAACGGATCTCACTAGAGGGACTCATCTCACACAAACTTCCCTTGGATGGTTTCGAACGCGGCATTGAACTGCTTGAGGGTGGCTTGGAAGGTGTCAAAAAGGTAATCATCTTACCAAACAGTGACTAACCCACCCAATCAAATGACAAAAATCAAGATATTGTTCAAATAAGTCTTCTAATTTAGACTGTAAACCTACAGATTGGAGGAATGTATGTCCATAGAGGCTTTATTCAACCAGAAAGATAAAGCACTTCAAAAAGAAGTCCAGGAATTCGTCGCTTCTATTCCCCGAAGTTTGCTGTTAAAGATGGACGCAGAGGAAGTCATCTATCCACGAGAATTCCTTGAACAGGCAGGGAAACATAATCTGCTTGGACTGCGCTTTAGAGAGGAATGGGGAGGTCGGAATCTGCCCTGGACATCCGAATTGGTCGCTTTGGAAGAAGTCGGCGTCTTGGGCACAGCGTTAGCCTGCCTTTATTCGCTGGTCTCCATCGTTGGGGAAGCCGTCCACACTTTCGGTACAACTTCCCAGAAGATAAAATACCTCGGACCGATGATCCGCGGAGAACTGGGGGTTGCGGAAGGTCTGACTGAACCTCGTGGTGGTTCCGATTTCTTTGGTGCCACCACGACAGCTCGAAGGGAAGAGGATACCTTTTATCTGACCGGACAGAAGAGATTCATCGTTGGCGCGGAAGGTGCTGATCTGTTTATGATCTATGCCAGGGTAGAAGAGATCGAAAATCCTAAGAAAGCTATGACCGCGTTCTTGGTTGAGCGAGGGCAGGGTGTGGAAGTCCACCATGTGTACGGTCTGATGGGGGCTCGAGGCGGAGGGACAGGACGCCTTGTCTTCAAGAACACACCAGTGCCATTAGAGAACGTCCTCGGAGGAGAAAGTGGGATCGGTAAAGGGACGGATGTGTTCCATCGCATGATGGTCCCTGAACGCATGACATCTGCTGGTGGTGCAATCGGAATGGGTCGTTCAGCCCTGGAAATTGCTACCCGTTATGCTGATCGCCGCAAGGCGTTTGGTCAGAAGATAAGGCAATTTGAAGGTGTCAGTTTCAAAATCGCAGAAAGTATAACCCTCCTGGATGCTGCTCGCGGTCTAAATTTCATCGTTGGCAGTGCGATCGACGCCGGACAACCTGATGGCAAAGTTCGGCGCCTGGTATCCGAGGCCAAAAAATTTTCAACCGATGCCGCCTGGACGATCGTGAATCACGCCATGCAGGTTTTGGGAGGAATCGGTTACACCAATATCTATCCCGTGGAGCGCCTATTACGTGATGTCCGCCTCTTGTCAATATGGACAGGCACCAATGAAATCATGAACCTTATCATCCAGCATGAATTTTATAAGGAATTCCTTGAAAACCCACCAGTCCATCGCAACATTGAAGCAGACGCTGAAGAGGCAGATTTGGATGAAGAGAAGGTGTTCGAATAAAATTAATGATCCTGTCAACTGTACCATCTAGCATTCTGTTCAATCTAATTTTAATATTAATGATTCTACTGCAAAAAGGTATTGGATGACTTTTAAGTGGAAAAAGAAAGCCAAAAAACTGAGTTTTTCGAGGGCGTTATCCCTCAAATTGCCGGTTTTCGAGTGTAAAGTGGAAAATTTTTTCCATTAAATCCTAAAAATTCGGTTTTTGCATCAGAGTCACTTGTAGTCTATCAAACATCTTCCTCTTGATTGTCATGCTGAATGGAGCAAAGCGGAATGAAGCATCTCTTCCTTGGAGTTGCTAAAACTGCCTCTCTTCATTAATCGAATCATTCTAAATCCTCATCTTTGACAGACTACTAAAAAATATTACTTAAATCAGGTGCTGAAAGGTATTCTACCGAAAATATTCACCCAAAAATCCACAAACCTCTTAAAAGTTCCCCAATTTTCCACATAATCCCTGCCTGAGGTTGGAGGTTGTGGATTTTCAAGCGAAATTGATTGATTAAAGAAATGATTGAGTGCTGAATTGCAATAACCTGGACTGCAAATATCTTCATACTTGATTTGGATTGGATTATTTATTTTCTTTAGCAATCTTAGGTTGTAGAAAATATAGAGCGTGTTGCCCCAGATTAAAAAATAGTCAAGTCCATTAAGGGTCAATTTCTTATGAGTTTCGCCACCAGATCGATACCAGGAAAAGCTGTTTTTAGCTGCAAGAAAACTCGCAACCGTGGATGGGATGTCTTCCCGAACTAAGGCAATGAATTGGATATCATCCCGTAATAGAAAACCAGGATCACTCCGATGTCTAACGGGCATTGTCTTGAACCCGATATACTCATAATTTTCGTTGTACAAGAAGAACTTTTCAAGTAATTCATGATGTGTCTTGATCTTAGCCTGGCACAATTCCGTATATTGACGTTTGTATTTTTCAACATGCCGGGGATGGAATAATTCATTATTAAAGCACCGAATGTTTTTATTGGGAACTGCCACATTATCAAAACCCTCGAGTACTTTCATCAGGGAAGTAGATCCACTTCTGCCGGGGGTAATCAAACAGAATTTTTTATTCAATTCAATACCAATTCCTTCCTTCTCATTTCAAATTTTCATTTACTCTATCAAAGCTTTCATTGAGTTTCTTTGCTAGAACTTGAACGTGATGTTCTTTCGCGAATTGATCCTCACTCTCACCAATAATAAATTCATGCTCTAGTAGGAATCCCTGGAAAAATAATGACCTCCGGATTTCCTGTGGTAACAAGTTCCCAATGACTTCTGGAATACCTTCTTTTACATCCTTTCGCGTTGAATGAAGAGACCTTTTAAACCATGGCAAGCAGTTGCCAAGCCATTTCAAAGACGACCAGACCTCCAAAACACATTCCTACAAGGGAATAGGGACCTTCTTTCTGAAATGTTTACATTCTTTCCCAGTAGGTTATTGCCATCTCCTTAGAGCTTGGATTCAGTTCTTGTTTCCCATCCATTCCGCGATATAAAAATCCATAGGATAGCCTTTCTTAACCCATATACTGAGCTAGTTTTCCAACAATCATTACGGTGGTAGCGGATCAGGAAACACACAAAAAGAGAGCGTTTGATCCTTTAACCAGCAGTGGGACAATGGGTGAAAATGTGGGTGAGATTCCATCACCTTCAATATTTTCCACAAGGTTTTCAATGGCTCTGGTTTGAAGAAATAGGAGTTGCGGTAAAGGTTTCCTTTAGTTTAAATATCTCATCAACCCCGTATGCTACGCCTCCTGATGATCTGAAGGATTCACCAATCCTGAGGCTGTTTCGGCGGTACTGCGGATCATTCATCACCGTCTCAACTGCTGATCTCAACCTACTTGCATTAACTTTGCCACCCTCGAAGTGTTTTCCAACCTTTATTTGTTCCACCCAATAACCAATGATGTGTTGTTCTGCCATCTGTGGGATCACAACGACTGGACAACCAAAATTAAGGCTTTCAGACACGCTACTACTACCTCCCTGGGTGATAAAAACATCCGCACGTTGTAAGATATCAAGCTGAGGAACCCAGTCTGCTAAAATAAAATTATTGGGGACATCAGTTGGTAAATTTAAATTCTTGCTCTGACCAGTTGAAATTACAACCTGGCATTCCAATCCTTTTAAAGCGTCAAAACAATCCCTGTAAAACTTATCATTTCTATTGAACGTGGTTCCGAGAGAAACATACACTAATTTCTTATTGGATATCTTTTCCCAAGGAAAGGTTGATTCCTTCCTGTATTGAGTTGATGGAATCCATCCTATAAATTTAAAGCGATCTTCGAAAGAGTCACAAAAAGGTTGAAATTCTTTTGAGGTGTTAACAAGGACCAATTCCGCATTTGAGATCGGGTTGATGTCCCCCTGAAAAATAAATTCTTTTTTTATATTTATTATTGTCCTGATTGCACTGACGGAATAGAAAAATTGTGGAATCAGGTGAAATCTGCTGCTGTACATTTTTAGGAGCTTCATTCTAGGGTGTAACCGTTTTACTGATCTATTCAGTGCAATGGAAGAAAGTGAACATACTGTTGGTAAATTAAACTTTTCTGCAATTATCGGTGCCCAAAGTGCATTTCGATCATGAATTAAATAATCCGGATTGATTTTTTTAAGATTAACCAGTTCTTGTCGAATAATTTCCCGTACTTTCGGCATATATTTATGCATATGCCAAATCATATCGCTAGGATCATCGTAGTATTCGCTGAGGTACTCACGGAATTCAGCACCCGCCAATTTAATTTCCTCTTCGAATTTCCGGTTCGAATAGTAAACAACCTCCTCACCTCTATCAACGAGCTCCCTTACCAGAGGGAATGTCTGGATTGAATGAGCATAAAGAGGTACGCCATAAAAAACAACTTTAGACATAACAGCTACTCCTAGGTTTCCATATGGGGGATCTTTTAAACAGGTTCCCTGGTTTTAATCTTATCCCCATTCTCCTGAATCCAGGGCATTAATCGCCTACCTAGACCTTCCAAACCCCTGGTAAAGATTATGCCCAAAGTAGCGATCACAACCAACCCAGCATACATTTTCTTTACAGATAATGTAGACCATGAAATCCAAATCAAGTACCCAATGCCATGGTTAGCAGCAACAAATTCTGCTGCAACAATAATCAGCAAACAAATACCTAAAGAAAGCCGTAAACCTGAAAAAATCGATGATAAGCTGGCAGGTAATATCACTCTTGAAAACAAGGAATAACCTTTCGCTCCATAATTTTTCCCAGCTTGGATTAGAACTGGATCGATATGCATCACACCATGAGCAGTTGTTAATAAGACCTGAAACATCCCAGCAATTGCGACAATAATTACTTTACTCATTTCCCCAATACCAAAGATGATAAGAATCAGTGGCAAGAGTGAAATTTTTGGAATAGGATATAAAGCAGAGATAATAGGATCTAAAAACGCTCTACACCATCGATTCCACCCTATTAATAATCCAATGATAACTCCAGGCACAGCACCAAGGATAAATCCTAACAGAATTCGTTGCAATGATATCAGCAGATGATCGAGCAATTCCCCAGATAATAACATCTCAATGATAGTGATGATTACGTCAGAGGGGGGAGGAAAAAAACGATAATCCAAGATCCCAATACGAACAACAAACTCCCAGGTCAATAAAAATAATATTGGGGAAAGGATAGAAATTAGTTGGTATTGTTTTTCCTTATTTATTTTTTTCATAGTTAATAAAATGAGACCAGATTGGAAACCATTCTTAAATTACATTTAAAATTATTCATTTTATTGTATGCCGAGTCGCTAATTCATTGATTTATAGACTTCCTCAACCAACTCTTTCCAAAGCCGTTTTGCTAGTTGGTTGAAATCAACTGTGGTGCGGGCTCCCATCGTCCTTGGTCGAGGCAGATCTACAGGATAGATCGCCTTTATTCTTCCCGGTTGAGCAGTCATGAAAACAATTCGATCTCCGAGGAGAATGGCTTCTTCTATGGAATGTGTGACATATACGATTGTTTTCTTCTCTTCTTCACTCAACCTCAGCAGGTCATCCTGGAGAATGTGCCTTGTTTGAGCATCTAGAGCGCCGAAAGGTTCATCCATGAGAAGAATTTCCGGGTTAGTCGCTAATGCTCTGGCTAAAGCAATTCGTTGTTTCATACCTCCTGATAATTGATAAGGATAGTATTTCCCAAATCTGGATAAACCAACTTTTTCGAGATAGTGTCTGGCAATCTCATTCCTTTCAGATTGCGGAACGCCTCTCATTTCCATTCCAAAAGCAACATTAGCCATCGCTGTAAGCCAGGGGAAAACTGCATATTCCTGAAATACGAGGGCATTAAGGGGACGGTCATTGGTTTCAGGAACCCTAACAATGATTTTCCCTTGACTTTCGGCGATAAGCCCAGCTAATATTCGCAATAGCGTTGATTTTCCACAACCAGAAGGGCCGATAACACTTAAGAACTCACCATCATTAATATCCAGATTGATCCCATTCAAGGCTTCAACCGAACCTTGGGGTGTGTGATAAGTCTTTCCAATTCCACGTAATTCAATAATAGGAGGCACCTTATTTATTCACTCACTTATCTAACTTTTCAAGCAATTAAGAACTTAGTCCAGCTGCTTATCATCGATATAGTCCAAAATAAGCTCTTGATAAAAGATACTACTCCAACCTTTCGCCCTCCGCAGTTTTATATCTACATCTGCTGCTCCAGTAGCAAAAGCACTCAGATATCAAGGAAAGGTTTTGTAACCATTGTTACATACAAAAAATTTTTAACGAAACCTAGCAAAGTACTCATGATAATAGAGTTTCACCCTTACCATGTTCAACAGCTATGATGGCCATTTTCCATTGAAGATCAGCTGATGTGGTAATCTTGCCAGAATTATCAAAGTCCGTTATCCACTCGTTTAAGAATTCAGGTCGACTAAATCCTGAAATTGGATTGCATGCAAACGAGCATATAAACCGTCCTGAATTAACAATTCTTCGTGGTTTCCTATCTCTATAAGCTGGCCTTTATTTATCACCGCAATTCGATTTGCGCGGTATATGGTGCTCAAACGATGCGCAATTACCAGGGAAGTGCGTCCTTCCATCAACCGTTCCAACGCTTCTTGTACCAGTTTCTCAGATTCACTATCTAAATTTGAAGTCGCTTCATCCAATAATAGAATCCTTGGATTTTTCAACACTGCCCTGGCTATGGCAATTCTTTGGCGTTGTCCGGTGCTCAACATGAGGCCTCGCTCCCCAATGTAAGTATCTAGCTTGTCAGGGTAAAGCCGGATAAATTCCCAGGCATTCGCTGCGATGGCAGCCTCGATGATTTCATCTTCGTTAGCGTCTAGTCTCCCATACAAAATATTATCTCGCAATGTTCCTGAAAATAAATCGATTTCTTGGGGTACCAGACCAATAACTTCGCGTAATGAGCGGATGTTTAATTTCTTAAGATCCATCCCGTCAAGTAAAACCCTCCCCTTTATCGGATCAAAGAAACGAGGAATCATGTTAATAATTGTCGTTTTACCAGCCCCAGAGGGACCCACAAAAGCTAAAAGTTCACCTGAATGAACATCAAGGTTAAAATCCTGAATCAAGCCACGTTCCGTTTCATATGAAAAATACACATTTTCAAAGCGAATATTCCCTTCAATTTTGTGTTTTTCTATTTTAATGGCGTCAGGTACTTCAACAATCTCCGATTCTTCATCTAATAGATCAAATATTCGCCTGGTCGCCCCGAGTGCTGAAGTAATCTGAGTGAAAACTCCTGAAAATACAGTTAATGAAGATGCAATCATCGTGGCATAGAATAGGAAGCTAATCAATTCACCAGCAGAAATTCTTCCAGAAACAACCCAGCGACCTCCCCACCACAAAATAATTGCTACTGTGGAAAATCCCAGGAAAGTGAGTATCGATGAAAATGCTGATCTCCAAATAACACGGAGTATGGAAATATCAAATAATTGGTTAAGGTTATTTTGGTATCGCTCAATCTCATAAGATTCCCGAGTAAATGCTTTTACAACCCTGGCAGAAGATATCGCTTGTTCAGCCAGGGCAGTTCCTCTAGCACGCACATCTGTAAACTCCATTGTAATCCCCTGAAACTTGCGCCCAAAAATTATAGCAATAATCGCGACCGGTGGTGCAATTAATAAAATTATCCCGGTCAGTTTCCAGTTGACGAAAATCATAATGACCAAAGCACCAATAAATGTTATACCTTGCTTTACTGCGCTTGGAACCCCATTTGAGATTGCTTCGCGGACACTGGAAACATCAATTGATAATCGGGCAATAATTTCACCAACTCCGCGCTTTCCGAAAAAACGTAGACTTAATTTATGGATATGAGCATATATGTCTCTTCCAAGGTCAAGTATAATCTTCTCACCAACAAATGAAAGATAGTATCCCTCAAGAAAATTAAATATACCTCGAATAAAAAAGATAATGAGTAGATTTATCGTTACCACGTGGATGGAACGAAAACTTGAGGGTTCAAAAAGCGTATCAACCAATGACCTGAAAATCAACGGGAGAATTAAGGTGAATCCTGTCCCCACTAACATGGTAATCATCCCAAATACCATACGACCCCGATAGGGTTTCAGGTATTTCAAAAGTCTTTTAATTTGATCAGGTGTAGCACGTACTATTCCATTGCTGTCCTGTTCGCGATTCAAA
>CAZTJD010000019.1:0-41442 GCA_964613985.1 uncultured Anaerolineales bacterium | reverse complement strand
TATTAGGCACGCCGCCAGCGTTAATCCTGAGCCAGGATCAAACTCTCCGCAAAAAATGCATCCGTAGATGCTGAATTACGAAGTTAGAATTGGGCTCTAAGTTTTACTTGCTGACACTCTTCAATTGTCAAGGTTCAAAGAAGCGGGCGAAATTCTACCAGCCACACTTCTGCTTGTCAAGGCCTATCGAGACAAAAAACCGACATCAGTTAAACTGACGTCGGCACGTCAGACCAATCAAGCAAGTGCTTTGGTCTCTGACGCAAAGGCGTCTCTTCAATTGTTAGCGATCTGCCTTTTTGGGCTAGGTCGTTCTTGACGTTGCTTTTGTTATTATACGGGTAAAAATCGAACTGTCAAGAGGAATTATGGATATTTCTCGATGTTAACGAATTATTAAGATTAATCCATCTCTTGTCGTCCTGCTAAGGCTCGCAACAAGGTGTTTTGATCAGCATATTCAAGGTCTCCACCAACTGGTAAACCGCGAGCCAGGCGGGTGACGATCACGTCTAAGGGTTTTAACCGCTGCTGGAGGTACATCGCTGTGGCATCCCCTTCCAAACTAGGATTGGTTGCCAGGATAATTTCCCTCACCTCGCCAGATCGGACTCTTTCTAGCAACTCCGCAATCTTCAAATCTTCAGGGCTGATGCCCTCGATCGGGGAAAGAACACCCTGGAGCACGTGGTACCGCCCTTGGTACCCTCCTGTACGTTCCAATGCCACAACATCTAAAGGGTCTTCTACAACACACAATATCTTCGCATCACGCTCTTCGCTGGTGCATATCTCACAATTCTCTCGTCCAGCATCCGTGATATTGAAGCAGGTTTGGCAATATGCTGTCCCAGATTTCAAAGATTGCAAGGCATCAGCCAGGTCCAGTGACAGGTTTTCCGGTGCGTTCAGCAAATAAAAAGTCAACCGGGATGCTGTTTTTGGACCAATCCCTGGAAGACGGGAGAACGAGTCAATAAGATTCCGGATCGGTTTTGGTAGTAACATTGACTTATGTTTGAGTATTCACCCATAGGAGTTGATAATAGCTGGGTGTACCAGACTTTCAGAATCCTCAGAAAGGCATACCACCGGCAAGGGGACCTAGGCGTTCGGCAATCAATTCTCTGGATTGATCCAGGGCGCTATTGACTGCTGTCAGGATTAAATCCTGAAGCATCTCCATATCGGCATCTTCCAGAATACTTGCATCAATCGATATGGATTGGATAATCTGTTCCCCTGTAGCTACAACCGTAATCACGCCCCCACCGGCAGTAGCAGTAACGGTCTCTACTGCCAACGCTTCCTTAACTGCCGCCATCTGTTCTTTCATCTGTTGTATCTGTTTCATCATTCCGAGACCACCCATACCTCCAGGTCCACCCATTTTCTGTTTCGTTGATCTTTTTGCCATCATTACCTCTACTTTCTTTATCTCCGCTCAGCCAGTCCAATGGAATTTTTGCAGATTCATACGTTCGAAATTCTCAGGCTGGTAGACAGCCTATTCGAAATTGCCAACTCTCAAGCATCCCCCATAAGTCTACCACAAGAAAATTATAGACAAAACCCAACAGGTTCATAAAAGAAGGATTAATCCCGTCATGCTTTGGTCAACAATCAAGGACTGGTTTTCTATTCACCCACCCAAAACGATGCGAACGTTTCTTATTGTATGTCAACAATTTCACCACCAAGATCACGTAGTGCTGTAGCTACCATCCCATCCTGGTCAATATCCGCCGGAAGTTCACCACTATTGGATAATACACAACGAACCGGCATACTCTCCCCGATGACTCTGATCATTACCTGTTTCAGGACTTCAAGATTGTTTTCCTGTTCCATTTTTGATCTGGCAAACTCTCCATTAAATCCAAGAATAAGAGCGCCGTTTTTAAATCCTAAGGGTTTACAGGAGTTCAGCAAAGCCTGGGTTTGCGGATTTTTCTGACGTACCTGGGTCAAGATCTCTCGCCAATGCACTTGTATCTTATTGGGTACCACTGCAACGTCTGACTCGGCTTTATAAGATGCCTTTTCAGCTCGGGCTTGAGGCACCTCTGTGTTTTTCTCTCCACCATGCTTCTTCTGCAGTTGATCATCTTTTTCGTTATTTCTTACCCGTTCTACTGGTTGGGACTCCACTCCAGATAAGGGCTCAATTGTTTCTATGAAGGCAAGTTCCAAGGGCAAAGCAGGTTGCCAGGTTATTCGGGCATCATTACCAGCCTGGTTAAAAGCACGAATCACCTGAATCAGATGACGGATTGAAAATGCCTGGGCATGCTGTGTCATTTGACTCCTGGTTTCACTAGTAACATCGACCAGGTTTGCATTTCCCATCCGTACGAGGAGTAAGTTCCGCAAATAATCCACTATTTGACGGGCAAACTGCCTCGGATCACTCCCACCATCCAGTGCCCGATGGATAGAATCAAGACCTGCTGCTGAGTCAGCCTTTAACACTGCACTTATAATCTCCAAGACAGCCTGATTGGTCGCGGTTCCTAAAACCAGCTGGGCAAAGTCTAGCGTGATTTGTTGAGAGGAAGATGCAAGTTGATCAAGCAAGGAAACCGCATCTCGTAAACTACCGGTAGCCTGGCGGGCAATCAAGGTAAGTGCATCATGTTCAACCTGGATATCTTCAAATTCCGCAATGGTCTGTAAATTTGCAGTGATATCGCCTACGGGAATACGTCTGAATTCATGCTTCTGGCACCGAGAGGTTACAGTAGCTGGAATTTTTTGAACTTCAGTTGTCGCCAGGATGAAAATCGCATGAACTGGGGGCTCTTCAAGGGTCTTCAGAAGTGCATTGAATGCAGCTGTGGAGAGCATATGGACTTCATCGATGATATACACCTTAAATCGTGCTTGATTGGGTGAGAAATTGATCTTGTCTCTCAGGTCGCGAACATCATCCACGCTGGTATTTGATGCCGCGTCAATCTCAATCAAATCCAGAAACCGGCCTTCATTGACTGCTTTGCAGTGATCACATGAATTACACGGTCGATCCTGTAAGGATTCCGTCAGGCAATTTACACCCTTGGCTAATATACGGGCAGTGCTTGTTTTTCCTGTCCCCCGTGGACCAGCAAAAAGATATGCATGGGCAACCCGGTCAGCAGTCACCGCGTTCCGCAAGGTGTTCACAACATGGTCTTGACCAATTATCTCGTCCCAGGTTTTTGGACGCCACTTTCGATAAAAAGCTTGGCTCATGGGTGAAATTCAGTGTGCATCAGTATATTTTTTGAGGCCATGTTCAAAGTGTAACAGACGGAGAGGGGAGCGTCAATCAGAAGCGGAGCTGATTCGAGCGATTTCCCGCTCAATGTTTATCGTACGAAGTTTAAACTGATCCAGAGGGGCTTCTAAGTTGTAATTGAAGATTCGTTTGTTCAAATCGAATACTTTAGACTTAAAAACCTCCAATGCACGGGTCCATTCGCTTTCAACAACAGAATCTAAATATCCTTGATCGCCCTTCGTGAGTCGCCACTGCCAGGTACGTTGTAATTCTCCCACTACCTCCCAATAATCTGCCTCAATTTCTTTGCGGGTTTCAATCCATGGTAGCGAAAAACCACTGGCACGAAGCATTCTGTTCGCTAATCGCCAGGATGGGTCTTCAAAAGGATTTTCATTCAGATCTATTGGTTTCCCTTTCCCAGGCAAATCATCAAAAAGGCCATCTTCGATTGCTTTCCTGACTTGTTCATCAAGGGATCTGGAGTGATTTTCCATATCATATCTCAAGGGATTGTGTATGTTGCCTGGATGTTTCCAGCCCCATCAACGATCATCGCAGTCTCTCCTGGACTCCAAATTGGTTGACCAAAACGCCAATAAAGGGAAACAACCGTGTCAACACCCGCATCCGAATATATATCGACCGCACCATTTCCAAACAAGGTGATTTTGGGAAAGACATATTCATTGCCATCTTCATCACGCAAACGCCATCCTGTGAGCGATAATGTTCCTTCTCCAAGTCCCCGAATCTGCACTCGTTCCGATGACAGGTCTCCTGCTCCAAAGATTCCCACAATCTCGACCTGTCCTATATTCGCTGAAGGGGGGACCTCCCCTTCAGAAATCGCGCGATCAGCTGAACTTGTATTATAAACTGGAACAAAGATCGTGGTTCCTGCCCCGATTGAGTTGGGATCTGTTAGTCCATTCAAAGCCAATAGTTCATCCATTGTGATATCGAACGCCAGAGCGATTTCACCAAGTGTTTCACCAGCTGCAACCTGATAGGATTGTAATTGATATTCTGGTTCGGTAGTTGAAATTGCCCAAGTCGCTGTCGGGATGACGAAAACAGTTCCACCGGATTCCTGTTCTGGCAGGTCCTCACGATAGTTCCTATCCCAGATAGTCAAAACCACAGTGGTTGTTAAGGCAGAGACAAGGATATTAATAAGAAGGAAAAAGACAAGTCGTTTCCATTGCATCAGTAAAAATTCCTGTTCAGTGAATCATAGCACAAAGTACCCATTTTCGTCAGCGATCTTCAAATATTCAATTAGAAATAGAAGATTTGCAGACATGATCGCGATGAGAACCTTGTTTTGCTATCCTTTTATCAAAAAGTAGGAGACTTTTCCCATCCTATTCGAAAAAACCCGGTTTTTGCACTCAAATCATGTTAAGATAAACACAATTTACTTCACCATCCCGAAAACCTAATCGTTTGAATTTACCAGGTATCGACAATTGACCAAAATGTTACAACACGTCAGTTATTTTGAATACAATTTTATAACCATATTAGATAATATTAAATTTCATATTTCCTGATAACTTTCGAGATGCCTTACCTTATAGATGGTCACAACTTGATCCCCAAGATCCCCGGGATCCACCTCCACGAAGTGGAAGATGAAATCAAGTTAATATCCTTGCTACAAGATTACTGCCGGAAAACCAGCACTAAAGTCGAGATTTACTTCGACAACGCCCCACCGGGCAGCATACGCAAACAAAAGTACAGTCGAGTCACTGCTCATTTTGTCCACCAGGGGTGGACAGCCGATGATGCAATCCGTCTTCGCCTTAAGAAAATGAACCGAGCTGCCAAAAACTGGACGGTTATCACATCTGATCGAGAAATTATTGTTGCTGCCAGAGAGGCAGGAGCGAAAGTCCTTTCTGCAGAAATCTTCGCTTACCAAATCCTTTCTGACGATGAAAAACAGGGAGAATCCCCAGAAACGGATGCAAATTTAAATCTTTCACCCAAAGCTATCGATGAATGGTTAAAGATTTTTGGTCTAAGGGATGACGAACCATAACAAATAGCTCCGCTTTTCTCATGCCGTTTTAATGCAATTTAGACCAAATTAGTGTATATTATAGGGCGTTGGTACCTGCCCTCCTCTTATTGGTATTTGCAGGTGTCACGCCACCAAATGTTTCATCGGTGGCCCTCCTAAAAGAAATAGCCAGGCGTGCCCCCCACGGCTGGTTATTTCTTTTAACCCCCTTTCCCTACCTGCAATCCTCATCCTATGATATACTCCGTTAGGTTGCAGAAATACTCAAAATATAGTTAACAAATCTCCCATCATTCTTCAGGTGTTCTTGCGCAGTGCCCAAGAACACCTTATGAGGATATTTATGATTGAATATTTCCCTATTGCCATACTGATGATTTTAGCAGCAGGATTAGCCGTTCTGGTCGTCGTATTGGGTCACATGTTTGGTCCCAAAAGACCAACAAAAGCGAAAGGCATGCCTTATGAATCTGGTATGAGTCCTTATGGTCCAGGTACTAGACGTCAAACAGTCAAGTTTTACCTCATTGCAGTGCTTTTTATCCTCTTCGACATCGAAGTCATTTTCTTCTATCCCTGGGCTGTGGTTCTAAACAACTTTGTACAACATGGTCTGGGGATTTTTGCGTTAATTGAAATGTTTGTTTTTATATTAATCTTGCTGGTGGGTTATGTTTATGCCTGGAAGAAAGGAGCCCTTGAATGGGAGTAGAACAAAAACTCGGGGACATGGGGATTGTCACAACGTCGCTCGAGAAAGCGGTTAATTGGGCCAGGACTAGAGCGATGTGGCCGTTACTGTCCGGACTGGCATGCTGTGCAATTGAGATGATGGCTACTCAAGCCTCCCACTATGATATGAGTCGTTTTGGGATGGAACTGATGAGAGCCAGCCCAAGACAATCCGATTTATTAATTGTCGCTGGCCGTGTCACCCGCAAGATGGCACCTGTTCTGCGCCGTTTATACGATCAGCTCCCTGATCCAAAATGGGTGATCGCCATGGGGGATTGCTGCTCTTGCGGCGGTGTATTCAACAATTATGCGGTCGTTCAGGGAGTCGACGAGGTTATTCCGGTTGATGTATATGTAGGTGGCTGCCCTCCCCGACCAGAAGGGTTGATTCATGGTATTTTGACACTATACGATAAAGTCCAGGCAGAAAAGTTAACCAAATGGGGTTAAAGAAGCATTAATCCTTAATCTTTGATTTCCCCTGCGAATAAATTTCGTATTCTCTAAATAATTATGAACGAAAAACTCCACAAAGCAATTGAAACCATCCAGAAAACTTGTCAAAGTGAATTAATGACCTTTCGTGGGGAATACACCCTGATGGTAGAAGTAGCGGATATCCAATCCATTTGCCAGCTCCTTCGGGATAAATACGGGTTCCAATTATTGGGAAGCCTGACCGCAACTGATGATTGGCCGAAAGAAACGCCTCGCTTTCACTTATCTTACCAGCTTCATAACATTAACGAGAAAATCACCCTGCGGTTGCGAGTTTCATTACCGGGATTAAACCCGACTGTCCCCACCATTGAACATATTTATAGAAATGCAAACTGGCATGAGCGAGAACTTTTCGACATGTTTGGCATCTATATCGAAGGGCATTCAGACTTGCGCCGTATCTTAATGCCTCACGATTGGGAAGGTCATCCACTGCGCAAAGATTATCCCCTTGGCTATGAAGAACCACAATTCACTTTTAATTTTGACGAGATTGAATCAAAAAAACATTACGCAAAGGAATAACAAAACAACGGATCCAGTAAATTAGATCCATCCCGAGGTCCAAATGGTACAACTACAAGAAGTCACTCTGGATGAAATCCGTCAATTGGTATCGGACCGCGCCCTGGAAGGCGATACGATGCTACTCAATATGGGACCGCAACATCCAAGCACCCATGGAGTTCTACGCCTTCTCCTGGAATTGGATGGTGAAACAATCATCAACTGCGTTCCTGATATTGGCTTCCTGCATACTGGTATCGAAAAGAATATGGAAGCAAAGACATACCAGAAAGCAGAGGTAATGACAGATCGCCTGGATTACCTCAATAACATCGGGAATAACCTGGCTTATTGCCTGGCAATTGAGAAGATCGCTGAACTGGATGTCCCCGAACGCGCCCAGGTCATCCGCGTTATCATGACAGAACTCCAGCGAATCGCCTCCCACCTGGTGTGGTTGGGCACGCAATCCCTTGATCTGGCAGCTATGTCCGTATTCCTGTACTGCTTTCGAGAACGAGAAGTCATCCTGGATATCTTTGAGATGGTTTCCGGTCAGCGCATGATGACGACCTATATCCGCCCAGGTGGCGTATGGCGAGATGTACCTCCAGGGTTTGAAAAAGCTGTACAGGACTTCCTCGAATATTTCCCAACTCGCATTGAACAATATGAAGGGCTATTGACGAAAAATCCACTCTATGTAGACCGCACAAAGAAGATCGGTGTGATCTCAGCGGAGGATGCCTTGAATTGGGGCTTAACCGGTCCTTCTCTGCGCGGCTCTGGCATCGCCTATGATTTGCGTAAAATCCAGCCCTATGCTGGATACGAAGAATACGATTTTGAAATACCTATAGAGAGTTCAGGGGATGTATTCGGTCGCTACAAGGTGCGCATGAGAGAGTTTTGGCAGTCACTCAAGATCATCAAACAGGGCCTGGAACGGCTGAGGGGATTGGAAGGTGCACCGATAAGAAGCAGCAACCGCAAATATGTTCCCCCTCCTCGTTCCGAGTTAAGCAAATCCATGGAAGCTGTGATTCATCACTTCAAATTATGGACTGAAGGTTTCAGCCTGCCGAAAGGCTATGTCTACTTCCCGGTTGAGAGCCCTCGTGGAGAATTAGGCATTTACCTCGAGTCAGATGGCGGACCTAAACCACACCGCGTACATTGGCGTACCCCATCCTTCGTGCATTTACAGGCTTTGCCTGTCTTAAGTAAAGGGTTATTGGTCGCCGACCTGGTAGCCATTATTGGCAGCGTTGACATTGTCCTGGGAGATGCAGACCGGTGAATAAATTACTGGAAAAATATAAAGACGAAATCGAAAGTATTCTCAATAAATATCCATCAGATCATCGCAGAGCTGCCTTAATGCCGCTAATGTACCTGGCTCAGCGTAAGTGTGGATTTGTAAATATCCATGCAATTGAGGACATCGCTGAAATCCTGGATATCTCAACAACAGAAATTGCTTCCAGCCTCGGTTATTACACCCTCTATCACGATCGACCTGGAGGTAAAGTGCGCATCCAGGTCTGCACGGATCTTCCCTGTGCTTTGCGCGGCGCTGACAAATTCTTGAGTGATCTATGTCAAGCCTTAAACATTCAGCCCGGGGAGACCACGGCGGACGGCTTGATCACAGTTGAAGAAGTCAAATGCCTAGCAGCCTGTGATAAAGCCCCAATGTTCCAAAGCCAGACCGGAAATGGAATCGAATATCATGAGAATATGACTGTAGAAAAGACATTGGAATGGATCAATCAGTTAAAGTACGACGATTGATAACTTCTTGTTGAAATTCGCACAGGAATCATAATGAGTGAATACGTATTATTACGACATCGGGATATCCCCAATCTAAAAGAACTCAAAATTTACCGGGAAAATGGTGGCTTTCAGGCTTTCAAACAAGTTGTAACCTCCATGAAGGCTGATGAAGTCACCCAGGTCATCAAGGCTTCGGGATTAAGAGGCCGAGGGGGAGCCGGATTCCCGACCGGTGTAAAATGGTCCTTTATGGACCAGAAGAATTGGCCCCATTACGTGGTCGCTAATGCAGACGAATCCGAACCAGGCACATTTAAAGACCGCGAAATCCTGGAAGGAAACCCTTATCAATTCTTGGAGGGCATCGCCATCACCTCATTTGCGGTAGGAGCGAACGCAGCTTATATTTACCTGCGGGGGGAATTCTGGCAGATCGCCCATACTCTGGATGAGAAAATTGCCCAGGCAGAAGAAGCTGGATACCTGGGTGAGAACCTCTTTGGAACAGAATACAGCTTAAAGATTTATACTCACCTTGGCGCTGGCGCTTACATCTGTGGGGAAGAAACTGCATTGCTTGAATCCCTGGAAGGCAAACGCGGTCAACCGCGTTTGCGACCTCCTTTCCCCCCTTCTTATGGTCTTTTTGGTAAACCCACGGTCGTAAATAATGTAGAAACCTTTACCAATATTCCCTTGATACTCATAAAAGGAGCAGATTGGTATCACTCTTTGGGAACAGAGGATACAACCGGAGTAAAAATCTTCAGCCTTTCTGGTTGTGTGAACAAACCCGGAAATTATGAGTTGCCTTTCGGCACGACCTTTCGCCAGTTAATCTTTGATCATGGTGGTGGGATCACGAACAACAATAAGATCAAAGCCATCATGCCTGCAGGTGCTTCTTCTTCTGTATTGGTCGCCACAGAAGAAGTCCTGGACACCCCAATGGATTATGCTTCTGTTCGGGCAGCCGGTGCAGAACTGGGTTCAGCATCGATCATCGTGATCGATGATTCTTTCACCATGGATTGGGTCATTAATAAGACCATCCATTTTTTCAACCATGAATCCTGTGGTAAATGCACCCCCTGCCGGGATGGCAATTACTGGATGCAACACCTGACTGAGCGAATTAACAATGGTCAAGGCTCCGAAAATGATGTGCTGCTGCTCGACTCTGTCGCCAAACAAATCCAAAACAAGTGTTTCTGTGCGCTTGGCGAATTTTCTATCCAGGCTGTAATCACCAGCATCGATCGCTTCCCCGAAGACTTCAAAGCGAAATTGAAATAAAATCCACGCAATACGCACGATGAGTCCCTTATGACAAAACAAGTCACGCTAACAATAGACGATCGCACGGTTAACGTACCTGAAGGTACCCTAATTGTGGATGCCGCCAAAAAAGCAGGTATCGATATCCCTGTTTTCTGCTACCATCCTAAGATGGAACCGGTTGGCATGTGCCGGATGTGCCTGGTTGAAATTGGCAGGCCTGTTTTAGATCGCCAAACTCGAGAACCTGTTCTGGATGAATCCGGAAATCCAAAAGTCCAATTTGGTCCCAAGCTGGAAACTGCTTGCACTGTCCCTGTTTCGGAAGGTATGGTCGTGGTGGGAATGAGTGAACGTGTCAAACAGGCCCGCAAGGACATCCTTGAGTTCCTGCTCACTTCTCACCCCTTGGATTGTCCAATTTGTGACAAGGGTGGAGAATGCTCACTTCAAAACTTAACCATGGCTCATGGTTCCAGCGAAAGCCGCTTCCTGCTAGAAGAAAAACAAAGCGCTGTAAAGCATTATCCCCTCGGAGACCTCATCTATTTAGATCGTGAGCGCTGTATCCAATGCGCTCGCTGCATTCGTTTCCAGGACGAAATTGCTGGAGATTCCGTATTAGCCTTTTACCATCGCGACCGACGTACGGACATTGTCACCTTTTCGAATCCTGGTTTTGATTCTTACTGGTCAGGCAATACCACCGATATCTGTCCGGTGGGTGCACTCACGACCGCTGACTTTCGCTTTGGCGCGCGACCCTGGGAATTGAAAAGCGCTGCTTCTATTTGTTCCCATTGTCCTGTAGGGTGCAATCTGACCATAAATGTCAGGCTGGAAGCAAAATCGGGCGGTGAGATGACGATCAAGCGTATCATGCCCCGGCAAAATGAGTGGGTGAACGAAATATGGATCTGCGATAAGGGTCGCTTTGTACACCATTTTACAGAAAGCGAAGAGCGCCTCACTGAGCCTCTTGTCCGGCAGGATGGAAAAATGGTCCCGGAATCCTGGGAGCTTGCTCTGAACACTCTCTCTCACCAACTTGAGAATAGCAAAGGTGAATTACAAATCATCACTGGTGGTCGCCTCCCAAATGAAGACCAATTTAACCTGCGCAAACTTGCTGAAGGTCTGGATGGAAAGATTGGTCTGTATACCCAGATGGCTGGGGGAGACCTCGTCACTCGATTTGGGCTCGGGAATGACTCTAATCTATCAGACCTGGGTAAAGGGGGTACGATCATTGTTATTGCCAGCGACCTGGAAGAAGAAGCGCCTATCTGGTACCTACGGGTTAAGGCTGCCGCGGAGAAAGGGGCAAACCTTATCGTTGCTAACCCTCGCCCAACCAAGCTTGACCGCTATGCGACGCAACTTATCCGCTATGCTTACGGGCAAGAAATCGCAACCATCAAGGGGATTGACCTGTCAAACTCACAAAACGCGGTCATTTTCTTTGGTCACGAAGGATTAAACCTAGCTGGGTCAAAAGCTTTTTCGAATGCTTGCGCCAACCTCCTGGTCTCCAGTGGTCATGTGGAAAAGACCAATAATGGTCTGGTAGCGGTCTGGGCTCGTGCGAATGACCAAGGCGCCTGGGATATTGGACTACGCCCTGTTATCGACTTAAATGCGGCAATTCAAACCGTACAAGTGCTCTATATTATCGCAGCTGATCCAGCCGGTGATGACCACAACCTGAAGGAGCTCTTATCCGCCCGATCAGAAGATCCCGAAAAACTCACCATTGTCCAGGAATTATTCCTGACAGAGACTGCAAAGCTAGCTGATGTCGTACTCCCCGCCCAGGCGATCACGGAACGTGAAGGGACCTATACATCTGGAGAACGACGTTTACAGCGGTTTTACCCCGCAGTATATCCAAAAGGAGAAACCAAAGCCGATTTTGACATTGCCGCTGAAATCGGGAACCGGGTCGGCTTATCACTGAAGGGGAGATTCCCATCGCTGGTCTTCGAACTGCTGTGTCAAGAAACTCCTGGATATGCCGGACTGAGCTACCAAAAACTGGCTGAGGTTCGTGACCAATGGCCCATAATTGGTCGCGAGGACCTTTATTATGGTGGGACGACCTACGCCAATAAACAAGGACTGGGCGTAAAGCTCGCTCCTTTAGGCGGTAAAGCAGCCCAAGAACCTGAAATACCTGCATTTCCTGAAGGTGACCTGATTGCCATCCCAATTACAAAATTATACGATCAGGGCATAATGTTGTTGCCTTCTAAACTTTTGTATTCGCGACTGGTAGAACCTTTTATCGCCCTCAACCCAGCTGATGCCCAAAATCAAAAAGCTACCGACGGCATGACGGTCAATGTTGGGGTTGATGATCGCCTGACACCTGCAACGGTGATCATCGATAATCATGTTCCAACCGGTTTTGCCCTGCTACCGCGCAGCAGCGGTATACCCATCACAAAACCAACAGCCATCAAGATTCGCATCGCGGAAACTGTCAAACCATGAAAAAAGATAACCAGCTCCCGTATGGTGTAAGGCTCATAAACACTTATTTTTTTGATACGATTTTGAACAACGCTAAGCGAGGATTTGTATGGAACCTTCCTTAATCCTGGAATGGGTGATTAAAGCCATCTTCCTGCTCCTTTTTGGAACAGCGGGTTTTGCTTACCTGACCCTCTACGAACGCCGGGCTTTAGCTCGAATCCAGACCCGCATTGGACCGAACCGCGCTGGACCTTTTGGAATTTTGCAGCCGGTAGCGGACGGGATCAAACTGATTTTTAAAGAAGAACTGATCCCTGATCGAGCAGACAAGCTGATGTTTGTCCTGGCGCCAATCATCACCGTCTTTCCCGCCTTGATCATCTGGGCTGTAATACCCTGGGGAAGTTCTGTAAACCTTTTCGGACGGCAGGTCTCTTTATACCTGGCGGATGTAAACATTGGTGTGCTATACCTGACTGCTGTCGCCTCGATTGCGATCTATGGGATCGTCATTGCCGGCTGGTCATCCAACAACAAGTACGCTTTGCTAGGTGGAATGCGCGCCTCAGCCCAGATGATTAGCTATGAAATTGCCTTGGGACTGTCACTACTTGGGCCAGTGATGCTGGCAGGATCGCTGAGCTTGGTGGATATTGTCGAAGCACAAAACCGAGTTTGGTTTTTCCTGCTGCAACCTATTAGCTTTTTAATCTTTCTCACCGCTGGGTTAGCGGAGATCAACCGTGCCCCATTTGACATGCCGGAAGCCGAACAAGAGCTGACTGCCGGGTACCACTCTGAATATTCAGGGATGAAATTCGCCTTGTTCTTCATGGCGGAATATATCAAAATGATTGCCATCAGTGCCATTGCTGTCACCCTTTTCCTGGGTGGCTACCGGGGACCTTATGTTGACGCTGTCCCATGGCTCGGTCCAATTTATTTCCTGGGCAAGGTCATCATCACCCTGTTCTTTGTGATTTGGGTGCGGGCAACCTTACCACGATTCCGCTACGACCGATTGATGGCTTTTGGTTGGAAAGTTCTTCTACCGCTTGCCCTGTTCAGCATCTTCATAACCGCCTTAATCGTTGTCATCATAGGTTGAAAAGGAGTACGACATGGGACTCAAGATTCCAGAGCTTGCCCGTGTGGAACAAATAGCAAGAGGGTTGTGGATTACCTTCAAATCCATGTTTGAAAAACCGGTTACGATCCAATACCCGGAGGAAAAAAGGCGCGAACACCCACGATTCCGAGGCCGCCATGTCCTCAATCGTTTCGATAATGGCCTGGAGAAATGTATTGGTTGTGCACTCTGCGCAGCAGCCTGCCCTGCTAACGCGATTTTCGTTGAGGCTAGTGAAAATACAGACGATGTACGATATTCCCCAGGAGAACGTTACGCCAGCACCTATGAAATTAACATGCTGCGCTGTATCTTCTGTGGGTTCTGTGAAGACGCCTGCCCCACCGAAGCAATCACCCTGGAATCCGATTACGAAATGGACTACCTCAACCGCTGGGATGCCATCTACCCTAAAGAGAAACTGATCGTGCAGGTCCCCGAAGGTGGTAAACCTACCCCCCAGAAGGTGGAACCCGGCAGTTTTGACCGTTCAATTCCTGAAATGGAGGACCCGGTGGATTAGGAATCAGGGACCAGTGACTTGTGACAAGAAAAAGATGAAAGATCATTATAAAAGCATCTCCTGGCACAAGAGCCTGATACCTTGTCACGACTGACTAGTCACAAAAAACATGTACCGAATACCTGGGAACGAATACCTAATAACTGTTTCCTAATCACCAACCTTGGAACAAAATTATGAACCCTGAACTCATTGCATTCATCCTTCTTGCTCCTATCGCTATCGCCTCAGCCTTGGGTATGCTTTTCAGTAAAAACGCAATCTACGCGGCCATTTTTTTAATCTTGAATTTCGCTACGGTTGCCATTTTCTACGTCATCCTGGGTGGAGCGTTCATCGCTGTCACCCAGGTCGCCGTTTACGCTGGCGCAATCATGGTCCTGTTTTTATTCGTGATCATGCTCCTGGGAGCTGAACGTCTGGGAAAAAGTGAAACACTTGCCTGGCAGCGACCACTGGCGCTGGTTTTAGGCATCGTCCTGACAGCTGAAACCATTTATGTCATCTTCATCCAGGCAAGCCTCAGAGAACCAACTGTGCTCCCTGAGGGCTTTGGCAGCCCCACTGCGATTGGTATCACCCTGTTCCAGAATTATCTCCTACCCTTTGAAGTGACCTCAGTGCTTTTGCTGGTGGCTATGGTTGGCGCGATCGTCCTCACCCGGAAGAGATAAATCGAAATTAGCAAATTGTAATCCTGGAAAAGTTGCTGATTTGATCAATAAACAACACGGAGAAATTAATGCTCCCTACCACATTTTACGTTGCTTTATCCGCCATCTTATTCACAATCGGCTCGCTAGGCGTGTTGATTCGCCGCAACGCGATCCTGGTCTTTATGTCGGTTGAATTAATGCTTAACGCTGCTAACCTGGCGTTCATTGCTTTCGCACGCGCCCATCAGGCGATCAGCGGCCAGCTCTTTGTTTTCTTTGTAATGACGGTCGCTGCTGCCGAGGTAGCGGTTGGTTTGTCCCTAATTGTCACCATCTTCCGCACCAAGCACAGCATCGACGTAGACCAGCTCAGTAATTTAAAAGGATAACATGTAAACAAGGGAGCATGGGGCTGAACCCGATCACTCCGCCACTTCAAAACCTCTGTTTTCCTTATTCACCCTGCAATCATTAACCGGAGACACCTATGAGCCTTTCCGAAATTGCCACAACGGGGACTACCTTCTTTTACCTGGTACCCTGGATCGTCTTCTTCCCTATCATAGGTCTGCTGATCAATATCATTATCGGCGGACGGATCGGGGAAAAAGCCGTCGGGGTGATCGCTAGCAGTGCTTCAGGATTGGCTTTTGTAGTTGCCGTTCTGGAAATGGCCTCCCTGGTAAATCACCCTGAAGGGGCTACGGTTCCCCTGGCGGATTGGATCACCATCGGTGAATTGAACCTTCGCTGGGCATTCCGAGTGGATACCCTATCTGTAACCATGATGATGGTGGTCAGCGGAGTAGGCACCCTGATCCATATCTATGCCATAGGCTATATGCATGAAGATGTGCGTTTCAAGGACGATATTGGGCGCTACCGTCGTTTCTTCGTTTTCTTTAATCTTTTCATCGCCACCATGATGATCCTGGTCAGCGGGGATAACTACCTGATGCTGTTTGTCGGTTGGGAGGGGGTTGGATTATGCTCTTATTTGTTGATCGGGTTTTGGTATGACATGGACACCCTCGGTCGACCCAGTTTTGCAAATGCCAGCGCCGGGCAGAAAGCCTTCATTACCAACCGCATCGGCGACTTCGGCTTCCTGATTGCTGGTTTCCTGATGTTCTGGGCATTTAAATCGGTGCAGTTCGACCAGGTTTTCGCCAGCGTCCATCAAATAGCTGAAACCCAACCCGGCATCCTGGTAGCAATTACCATTTTCATGCTTTTAGGCGTCACCGGGAAATCCGCCCAGATCCCCCTCTTCGTTTGGCTGCCAGACGCCATGGCGGGTCCTACCCCAGTCTCCGCCCTGATCCATGCTGCCACAATGGTCACCGCTGGAGTTTACCTGGTAGCACGGTCGGCGCCGCTTTACCTGGCTGTACCAGCAGCCCAGGCAACAGTTGCCTTAGTCGGAGCGGTGACAGCCCTGTTTGCTGCCACCATCGCAACCGGTCAGTATGATATTAAAAAAGTCCTGGCGTATTCCACCATCAGCCAGCTGGGTTTCATGGTCGCAGCAGTTGGGATGGGGGCATTCGTCGCGGGCATGTTCCACCTGGTCACCCATGCTTTCTTTAAAGCGCTGTTGTTTCTCTCAGCCGGCTCGGTGATCCTCGGTATAGAAAGAGGTCACCACCATATAGCTCATGATGATCATAGACATGACAGTCATCACGATGATGAAGTCTTCGATCCTGGGGATATGCGCAACATGGGCGGGATGCGCAAGACAATGCCAGTCACCTTTTGGGTCTACCTAGCAGGCGCTGTTGCCTTGATGGGAATCCCCCCCCTGGCAGGATTCTGGTCGAAGGATGAGATCCTGGCGGATGCTTTCAGACTGGGTTTCGAAGAAGGGCATGCTTACGGAATCTGGGTTTACCTGCTCCTGGCAGTCGCAGCCATCTTTACCGCATTTTATATGAGCCGCATGATCTGGATGGTCTTTTTCGGAAATCCCCGACACGAAGCTGCCCAACACGCCAAAGAAAGCCCCCTTATCATTACAGCTCCATTGATAGCACTGGCGGTATTGTCCGTATTAGGAGGCGCGCTCAACCTGCCCTGGACTCACACCTTCACCCACTGGTTGGAACACACCTATGAAGCATTTGAGATCCATTTACACATTGGCAAATTCAACCCCACTGTAGCTATCCTTTCCACCTTGCTCGCATTCGGCGCGATTGGGCTTGCCTGGGTGCTTTATGGTCGCAAGCCACTGGCGGATGGGGAGTCAGACCCACTCAAACGAGTGTTGGGCCCAGTCTATAGTGTTTGGGAGAAGAGGTATTGGGTTGACGAGTTCTACCAGGCTGCCATCTTGACTCCCTACAAGGCAATCTCCCAAATCACGGCTGAATTGATCGACTGGGCTATCTGGCACGATTGGTTCCATGACACCGTCATCGCCGGAACTTTCAAACTGATCGCCCGGGTGAGTGCCATCCAAATCGACCTGGGCATCATTGATGGAGTCGCCAATAGTTTAGCCAGTGGGACAAAAACCCTGGCGTATGGCCTCCGCCGGTTGCAAACCGGATTTGTTCGCAACTACGCCCTGGCAGTGTTCATCGGCGTAGTTGTGATTGTTGGTTATCTGATCATTTGGTAATTAAGCAAGTTTAGGTGCAAAACTATTTAACTTCGAGGATCGACTATGAACCTTCTGCTACATCCCCTGACCCTTGTGACCTTTACCCCGCTCATCGGGGTGCTGGTCCTGCTACTCTGGAAGACTGAAAATAAGACTATCCAGCGCTGGGTGGCACTGATCACCTCCCTGGTTACCTTTGCCCTCTCACTGGTGGCGCTTTCCTGGTTTAGCGCTTATGACGGGGTCAACCCAGGTGGTCTGCACATGTCCTTTACCCTCCCTTGGATCCAGGTAGCCGGATGGAACATCAGCTACGCCATGGGTGTTGATGGTTTGAGCATCCTGCTGGTCATGTTAACCACCTTTCTGACCCCGATCTCCATCCTGTCAACCTGGACCGCAGTGGAAGAGCGAGTCAAGGACTTCATGATTTTCTTCTTACTCTTAGAAGTAGGTATGACCGGCGTCTTCCTAGCCCAGGATCTTTTCCTGTTCTATATCTTCTGGGAATTCACCCTGGTTCCAATGTACTTCCTGATTGGTATTTGGGGAGGTCCAAACCGGATGTACGCTGCCGTTAAGTTCTTCCTGTACACCATGGCGGGTTCCTTGCTAATGCTGCTTGCCATCCTCTGGCTGGGTATCTACCAGGGCACGTTCTCAGTACCCGATCTTATCGCGAAGGGCGGCATCCCAGCTAATATTCAAATATGGCTCTTCCTGGCTTTTGCAGCTGCCTTCGCCATCAAAGTGCCGATGTGGCCTTTGCATTCCTGGCTCCCCGATGCCCACGTCGAGGCACCTACTGCTGGTTCCGTCATCCTGGCAGGCGTACTGCTGAAGATGGGCACTTATGGCTTTGTACGCTTCAACATCCCTTTCTTCCCAGATGCGGCGGTAAAAGCAGCACCCTGGATGGCGCTCCTGGCGGTGATCGGTATTATTTATGGGGCAGCTGTCTCCTTTGCCCAGGGCGATGTCAAGAAGCTGGTTGCCTATTCTTCTGTCAGCCATCTCGGCTTTGTGATGCTGGGTCTTTTTGCCCTTAACCCCCAGGGAATCCAGGGCGGCATTCTGCAGATGGTCAACCACGGCTTGAGCACCGGGGCTTTATTTATCATCGTTGGCATGATTTACGAACGCCGTCATACTCGCAACCTGGATGCTTTTGGCGGCTTATGGAAGATCATGCCCATCTATGGTGCCCTGACCCTGATTGTCGCCCTCTCATCCATGGGGCTGCCTGGCCTTAACGGGTTCGTCGGAGAATTTACCATTTTGCTGGGCGCGTTTGGTTCTAAGGCGATCGGCTCCCCCTGGTTCGCCGGGGTGGCTGCAATCGGCGTGATCCTGGCAGCGGTCTATATCTTGTATATGTTCCAGAAGATGTTCCTCGGCCCGGCGGATAACCCTAAAAACACGTCACTCAAGGATCTGAACTGGCGCGAGATCGTCACCCTGGTGCCCCTGCTGGTCTTCATCTTCTGGATTGGGCTCTACCCCAAGCCCTTCTTCGCCCTGATTGCTCCCGCTGTCGATAAGTTGGTCGCTGCTGTGGGTTCTGCTACGGCAGTAGCCTTACATTAACGAGGGGTTCTATGACGACAATGTCTGTTACGATGACCGATTTCCTCTCCATCCTTCCGCTGATTTTTATCATCGCCTGGGCATGCCTGCTGTTGCTGTTGCACGTCTTCATCCGGCGTACGCGACTCACTTTCACCCTGGCTGCCGTGGGTACCCTGCTCGCTCTGCTCATCACCTTGCTGCAAGGAAGTCAATCAATAACAGCCTTCAACGGCATGCTTGTGGTAGATGGTTTCTCTGTCTTCCTAAACAGCCTATTCCTGGTCAGTGGTTTTGCCGGGATGGCACTAGCTTACGACTACAACCAGCGGATGAACCTGCACCGGGGGGAATATTACATCCTGTTATTATTTTCAATCAGCGGGATGATGCTGATGGCAGTTGCCGCTGACCTGATCGTGATCTTCCTGGCTTTGGAACTGCTCTCGATCCCCCTGTATGTCCTGGCTGGATTCGCCCAACCTAAAGTCGAATCGGAAGAAGCTTCCTTGAAGTATTTCCTGTTAGGTGCATTTGCGGGAGGCTTCGTAGTCTACGGTATCGCCCTGGTCTTTGGGGCAGCGGGGACAACAGCGTTAAGCGGTATCGTTTTCGCAGCCTCAGCAGGCACGGTTGACCTGTCCTTGATGGTGATCGGTGCAGCCTTAATCCTGGTTGGTTTTGGATTCAAAGTGGCGGTGGTCCCGTTCCAGATGTGGACGCCAGATGTCTACCAGGGCGCTCCCAGCGCAGTGACCGCGTTCATGGCGGTAGGCGCCAAGGCAGCTGGGTTTGCTGCCCTGCTGCGGGTCTTCATCGTCGCCTTCCCAATCCTTGACCTCGACCTGACCCCGGTGCTATGGGTGCTCGCTGCCTTGACGATGATCATCGGGAATATCATTGCCATCGCCCAGAGCAACATCAAGCGCATGCTGGCATACTCCAGCATCGCCCACGCCGGCTACATCTTTATGGCGCTGGTGACCTTTGGGCAGGAAGCTGTCGCACCTGACGCTGTCGCAGCCTCCCTGTTCTACCTGCTGGCATACGCGATAACCAATTTCGGCGCCTGGAGCGTAGTGATCGCCCTGGAAAGGAAAGAAGGGAATGGGCTTGCTCTGCAGGATTACGCCGGTCTTGGTGCGAAATACCCTGGACTGGCAGCGGCGATGGCTGTGTTCATGCTGTCCTTCACCGGTGTGCCACCCACCCTGGGCTTCGTGGGGAAATTCTTCCTGTTCCGCACCGTACTGGAAGGTGGTTTCATTGGGTTGGCGATCATCGGTGTGCTGACTTCCCTAGTATCGGCATACTACTACCTGCGCATCCTGGTGATCATGTACATGCAGGATGGCGAACCGCAGGTCAGCGGGGACGGCTGGCTGAAGCTGACCACCGGACTTACCGCGGTTGGGACCGTCGTCCTGAGTTTGTTTGCGGTGTCCCTGTTCCAGTGGGCGAGCCAGGCAGTCTTGCAGTTGTTTTGATTGATTCGATCGATTTCGGCTGCCTCCAGCAGTCCTGTATCGTAGTCTGCAACTATTCGGCGCGTTCAATCCACTACAGTTCCTACCACCAGTCAAAATTAACTCTGGCATCTTTTTAATCCATAACTAAATAATAGCATGTTTCACCCCCGGCGAATCCACCCTGGAAGGTCTGAAGCCGCAGGAACAACAGACCAATTTCCCAGCAGTAACACCAGAAACGAAGACGTAGAATGCTGCTGATATTTTGTTTAACCCATTATTTAGTAGCCATGAACCCAGTATGCAATAGTTTATTTCCGCCCAGAAAATCTGGCTATTAACACTTTTTCTTAAGTAAACTCAAGACTGCCGTTTGCCAAGACCTAATTAATTAGCCTACAAACGGTAGTCGTTTTGAACTTATTCTTACCAAGGACTGGCAGTCGTGTGGAAATGTTTCCCTGAAACTAAACCTTATTTTGCGGGACTGCCAGTCCTTATATTTCATTAATTCGTTATTCGATCATCCTCAAACCAGGTTTACTGTTTCAAAACAAGCGGCATGAAGGTCTTATAGGCGCCTTTCAACCAATAGCCGTGGTCGATACTGTAATTGGTGGAGGACGAGGAGCCGATGATCGACTGCCCCAGGGAGCCGTTCATCTCAAAGTCTCCAGCGGAAGAGGGCGCGCCGCCCCCGCTGAAGACCCACCAATCCACTGCGAAGCTTGAGGTGGTCACCGCCGCGAAAGCGATCCCGGCGATCAACACCACCAACACAGCAGCCAGGCACAGGATGAGTATTTTGGTTTTCTTCATCATTCACTCCTTTCCCAGGGAATCCATTTTGAAGTGGACACCCCGCTGGCTGTTCTAGCTGTCCTTGTGGATGGAGACGTAGGTTTGGGAAGGACCTTTCCCAAGTGGAGCCGGCAATCCCGTAAAATTCTGCCAAACTCGAATATCTACAATGTCACCGGGATGGAGGTAAACCACATCGCTGACATTGGGTGCGTTATTCTCATAAAGGATAGTCCAAGGTTCTCCGGCGGGTGGAGGATTCAAAAAAAGCATCTGTAAGTTGTTCCCCTGAGCATACATCTGGGTAATACCGGTTATGTCCGTCACAAAGATCGCAATTGATACATACCCATTTCCAAGTATTGGATCGATCTCCTGGGTAAAGGTGAAAACCGTCCGGGCATGAACCTGATAATATCCTTCTTCTGTAGCTGTGAACTGCCCCCAAGGAACCGTTGACCAGAGAGCAAATTCGTTTTGCTGGTCATATCCACCGGGCATAGTAAAATCATCATCAAACTCGATAGGGAACCAAACTCCGGGAGAAATGAGTTGTAAATGATTCAAGGATGCACGTGCACGGCTCTGGTTATTGAAATCCAGGATACCGTTGGGGTGCGCCTGCATCATGGTGATCTTATCTCCCTGAGTAGAACCCGCGCCAGCTGTAAGATTGTTTGTATTGGTGGTTTTAAAGTTTTTGTCTGCGTCGTCATACCCGGTAGAAAAACTGGTCCCTGCCGGACCGAGGAGATATTCCATGTAAGCATCCCCAGGACCGCCCCTCTCTAGAAGCAATTGAGCTTGGGCTAAACCGGTATTATCTTGGACGTGGAGCAGCGTACTCGGATTTGGCACATCAATACCCACATTCCAACCCATTGCTGAGATATCAGCGGGGCCTGAGTTTGCCCAGCCATCATCTGTCCAATCGTATGTATTAAAAGCATGCCGCCAATTAACTACATCGCCACTTGTAATTCCTAAACTAGAGAAAATCGGATCTGTCTCTGTGCATCTCTCAGCATAGGAACTGCGCAAGGCATACGCCACACTGGCGAATTGTGGGTTGGGCTCCAGGGCCTGGAAGCCACTGGGGCTGTCACTGAACCACACCCGCAGGAAGGTGCTGGTCTCGGTGAACACGGTATCTGCTATGGACTGGGTCATGCTCATGATGCTGGTATCGCCTAACATCACATTGAACAGCCCGTTGGTCACCGTCAGGGTGATGTATGTGTTCGGTTCACCGCTGCTAGTACCATCATGCGCCCAGTAATTGGTGGTGCCATTCCCTGTGGAACTGTCCATGATGGCGAACTTGAAATACCCAGTGCCTTCATACAGGCCGCCATCCTCCCGCAATGTGCCCTGGTAGTTCACCATGGTGGGTGGTGGTCCAGACGATGGCGCGTCTACCTCCTGGGGTGCGGATGCCATGGTCGAGGCTGTCCACAGCAGCACCAGGACAGCCGCCATGCTGACCGCCATGACAACCAGGACGATGTGAAGCGATGTGACTTTCTTATTCATTTTATCCTACCTTTCAATTGGAAAATATAAATAGATAAAATTGCCCACAGAAAAAACAGAGGGCTAAACCACGACCAGGATTTCCAGGAAAGCCTGGTTAAACCAAACTGTATTTAAGTTAACTCGGTCAATAAACAGGACAATATTCCTGCTAAAGATTTAATAACTGGCTTGGCTTAGAAAATAAATATTTGTCAACGCTTCAATTAGATGAAAATAGAATCACAACAAACACACTTGCGGATTGTCAATCAATTTCCAATAAAAAACGCCCACCAATAAAAATTCTTTACAATATCCCAGTAATAGTATAGACCAAAATTACCTGCTAAGTCAAGCATAATCCTGTCACTCCCCAAATTCTAAGTTATCCTTGACAAAAATCACCACAATCCGGGATAGATTTATAAAATTTTTGCCACTAGAAATATCTGGTCCTACAAGCGATCCTGTGGTTTCTGAATACGAGTATAATAAAATAATCCGGCTACCCGATAGTTTGAGTTAGTAAATGTTTTCTGATCTATTAAGGATACGGATCTTCCCCCACCTCAAGATATCGATGTCTTTAGGTAGTGAAACCGCCTAAACACACCAATATACCTTATTCCTCCTTCCGGGTGGTATTTATGGAGAATAAAGGGTGAATGGGAATCGTAATCTACAGCTGAAAAGTGAGTCAACCAATAATGTCAGATTACTAGAAAATAATTTACTTCACTATTTTTTAATAATGAACCAACATTAATCGAGTCAATATTGGTAAATAAAACGTAACGTTCTGACCTCTAGAGTAGCATCATAAAGATTCGACCCGATTACCAGATCTACTTAATAACCCTGATGTTATCCAGCATTAATACCAAAGAAAAGCATGCCCTATATATTTTCGCCATCTGCGTTATGGTTGTGTCGACCATTCCCTACCTGATAGGTTTCATTTTACAAGGAGCAGAATGGCGGTTTACAGGATTTGTCATAAGCGTAGAAGATGGAAATGCGTTTGTAGGAAAAATGCTGGCGGGTAATACTGGGGAGTGGCTCTTTCGAACTCCTTATACTGCTTACGCCCAGAAAGGTTTCCTGATTTTTCCCACTTATCTCCTGGCTGGAAAACTGGTTAACCCTCCGTTTCTGCATGAGAAACTGGTGATCACTTACCATGTTTACCGTTTCTTGGCGGGTTGTTTTGCCATCATCGCTACTTATCTTTTTCTTTCATTGTTCGTTAAGAATGTTGGACTGAGGTTTTTCGGTCTGAGTTTAGCGGTCCTTGGAGGCGGTATTGGATGGATCCTCTTTTTATTTAATAGACCCATTTTTTTTGATACCTTGCCCCTGTCATTTTATTCACCCGAGAGTTTTGGATTTTTAAGCTTATTGATTTATCCACATTATTGTCTTGCCAGGGGACTGCTCTTATTCAGCCTCGGTTCTTTTGTGAGGGTGGTTAGAGATCCTTACCGAATTAATATATTCCGCAGAGGGTTTCGGTTGGGCTTCTTGTGGTTGTTAACCGGGTTAGCACAGCCATTAACAGGTATGGTATTTGGCGCCGTTTGCGGGATTTTTACATTTTCTCTAACGACCTGGCAATTTTTCTTGTTGATTAAAAATCGAGAGACTGACTTTCCAAGACTATGGCAAATATACAAATTTCTATTCGCGGCAACAATCATCTCTGGACCATTTATCCTCTATAACCTGGTTGGGACAATAGCTGATCCATATATTAAAGCCTGGACGGAACAAAGCACCTTCAACTCTCCTGAACCCATCTATTACATCCTTGCTTATGGAATAACGATCCCTTTCGGAATTTTAGGTAGCTATCGATTATTCAAGAGTAAGACCTGGGATTCAAAACTTCCTGGACTTTGGGTATTATCATTTCCTATATTGGCTTATGCGCCCATTGGAATTCAAAGGAGGATACCAGAAGGAATTTGGATAGCTTTCGTAATCCTCGCCATAAAAGGTATAGAGAGCCTTAAAAATATGCCTTTCAATCGGAGTGGATACCTGCTCTTGTTATGTTTTCCTTCTTCAATGCTTCTATTAATTGGGAGTATATCCGCAAGTTTATCGAAAGAGGCGCCGGTATATCGTCCTTGTGGGGAAGTTGAAGCTTTCCTTTCTCTTTCGGGTGGAGACACCAGAAAATATGTTGTACTTGCCTCATATGAGAGCAGCAATGCTCTCCCAGCCTGGGCTCCAGTCTATGTCTTAACTGGGCATGGTCCCGAGAGTATTTACATTGATGACATTACATCAGAGATCAATGAGTTTTTCCAGAGTGACACATCCGACATAACTCGAAAAGAATTCATCGAGAAAATGGGCATTGACTATATCTTTTGGGGACCTGATGAACGTGATATTGGAGATTGGAATCCAAAAAAATCGGGCTTCCTGACAGTTCATTATGAAAATAATGACTATGCTATATTTAACGTTATCGACTGAATTTCGAATCAATTCCTGGAGATGATGATGATCAAGAATAAAACCATCACAGTCGTAATGCCAGCATACAATGCAGCCTCAACCCTTGAAAAAACATACCACGAAATCCCGCATGAAATTGTTGACAACATCATCCTCGTAGATGATGCCAGTTATGATGACACCGTCCAAATTGCAAAATCGTTGAATATCCAAACTATCATCCATCCAAAGAATATGGGATATGGGGCTAACCAAAAGACATGTTATAAAATTGCATTAGAGAAAAACTCTGACATCATCATCATGGTCCATCCTGATTATCAATACACCCCTAAATTAATCACTGCAATGGTGTCGCCACTTGCTGAAGGAGTATTCGATTGTATGTTAGGATCTCGAATTTTAGGCGTAGGCGCACTCAAAGGAGGAATGCCTTATTATAAATATGTGGCGAATCGATTCCTGACATTCATTCAAAACTTTCTACTACATTATAAACTCTCAGAGTACCATACTGGTTATCGAGCCTATACCAAAGAATTGCTGGAATCGATCAATTGGGGAAACAACTCAGGTGACTTTGTCTTTGATAACCAGATCTTAGCCCAGATCATCTATGCCGGTTATTCCATTGGAGAAATTTCCTGCCCAAGCCTGTATTCCGAAGAATCTTCTTCCATTAACTTTTATCGATCCATCATCTACGGTATAGGTGTATTAATCACCTCTATGCAATTTCGGCTGGCGAGATGGGGAATTGTAACCGATAAACTTTTCAGGAAATCAATAGAAAAAATCTAGTAGACTGTCATCAATTGATCTTAAGAGTAGAAGACACTTTGAACAACAATCGCTGCTTACCAAGCAAAGCGGAGATCCTTCATTCCCCTTGCTAATTTCAGGAAGATAATATTAAAAATGATTTTTGGCGGATCACATGGAGGTAGCAGTAGAGCCTGGAAAGCATTGCTTGCAACACTAGAAAAGCAACCTGACACCAAAAAAGGCTGGATTCAAAATCCTACGAAAAAATATTTCGGATGATGTATAGATAATGGATTTTGAGGAAAAGCTAAACCATTACCGATTATTCATAAGCCAAAACTTCTCGAATGGTCAATTTCGCGGCATTGCGGGCGGGAACCAGGCTCGCAACCGCAGCAAGCAGCAGAACAGCACCCAACCAGATTAAAAATCCCTGGAAGGTAAATGTCAACTGCACTGGGGAACCCAACATTGCCTCGCTGATGATCTTTAACAAAACCTGGCTGATTGGAAATGACAGGATCACGGCAAAGAACCAGGTGATCAGTCCGATGAAACCGCCTTCAATAACCACGGATTTAACAATCTCTCCATCGACTGCACCGATCGCCCGCATGACACCAATCTCCCTGGTGCGCTCCATGACATTCATCCCCATGGTACCGGTCAGGCCGATGCTGCCCACAACAGCGGTCAGTAGAGCCATGATCAAAAGGAACACGATCAAAACATTGATGGCTTTGCCGCTTTGTTCCTTGGTGAAGGATCCCGCCTCAATTTCGCTGACCAGGTAACTGCGATCACGCAGGTATTCATCCAGGTCACGACTGATCTGCTGCTGTTCCACTGCGCTGTGACGTGTGGTGATAATCCTATAATTCAAAGCCTGGTTGGGGATATCCAACTGGTCTGCGATGAATTCCTGGTCTGCGTAAGCCAGGATATCGTTCATCATGGCAGTGAAGCGGAACACACCTACTACGGTCCAATTTTCTTCCTTACCTTTGATGGTTTCGATTCGGATGTTGTCTCCGGGTTCGAGTCCAGGATAATAATCGTAAATCATATCAGAGACCACCACTGCCTTTTGTTCTCCAGGCAATGTCCACCGTCCAGCGACCATGTCCGCATCCACCAGCTTGCTGTTAGCAGGAGGTGCCATGATGGCTAGTTTTTCCACCACGGTGTCATCTGGATTTAACATATCCACACTAGCCGCTCCCCAAGCCTCAATGTATTCTATCCCTGGAAACGAGTGTACCGCCTTTTCGACCTGGGAGATGGCATAGGGCTGACTGAAGTCCAGGCTTATATCCGCCATGAAATGTTTCTCGATCTGGTCTAGGAAAGTCTCCATCGAGGCGCGCACATTGAACACGGCAATAAATATCGCCCCGCCCATGGTTAATGTAAAAATCGTCAGCAGGAGGCGACCTTTACGGCGGAAGGTATTTCGTAAAGACAGGATGACTGGTCTTGAGAGACATCGAAACCATCCTGACAAGTGATTACCCCATCCTGAGCCGGAAGCTTGAGCTCCAGTCCTGTCATTGCTGATCGCCCGTCGCACGTTGGTCCTAGCACCGTTGTTGACGGGGATAAACCCGGCAATTAATGGGATTAATATAGCAATCAATACCTGCAACAAGATTGAGATAGGCACAACCCGGAATCCTATTACCTCTGCATTGATGAACCCAACCGCGAATTCTGCCAGCTTGTATCCTACCACTCCACTAAGAGGTAGAGCAATGACCAGAGCAGCCAGGCTGTAAGCCAGGATCAAGACCATATACATACTCATGATCTGGATGCTGCGACCGCCAACCAACTTCATCACCCCAATCTGACGCAGATGCTGGCTGAGCAGGGCGTTGAGGGTGTTGACAATCAACGATCCGCTTAAAACCAGGATCAACCCCCCCAGCGCCGTCATTACACCAAGTATGGCTAAAACGATGGAAGCCATTGGGTGCTGATTTGAGCCTTGGATTTCCGTGCTGTAAACCTTTCGGCTGTTGCTTTCAATCTTTTCTTTGACCCGGTCAGCTACTACTTGAATGTGATCCTCACTGTTTGAGTCCCCGTCCACCCGCACATATAACTTGTTGAAAGAGTCCCCCAAACCCAGCCAGTTCAAGGTGTCCAAGGTTGTAAAACCATTCGCCCCACCGATGAAATCCGCACCGTTAGTTGCCTGGTCGGAAACCAATCCAACCAAAGAAAGAACCTTAGTAGTACCATTCGAGAGCTCAATTTTAACCCCGTCCCCAACCTGAAAGCCAGTGCTGTTTAGAAAATCATGGCTGACGACCAGTTCCCGGCGACCAGGAATTTGTATACCTGAAAGAGGTTTAAGCAAGTTGATATTAACCTCGTTGAAATCTTCCACCCCAACCAGCTTGATGCTTTTCCAGGTTCCATCATCGTTGCTGGCTCTCACCTCTACAATCCGCCTCCCTTCTGCATCCAATACGCCAGGCAGGTGTTCGATGGTCCGAACAAAATCATCGGAAAATGGGTCAGTACGAATGTCGATATTGGCAGGGTTACGGGCAGCATATGTCAGACCTACATCTTCTGACAAGACCACATATGTGGTGATGATAGTACCCACTGCAAAAACACCCACGGCGATTGATGCGACAACCAGCAAGGTGCGTATCTTGTTTTCCCATAGGTCCGCCAGCACTTTCCGCCAGCGTGGTTTAATTAGTTTTGATTGAATTACCATATTTATCGAAAACGCTCCAGGATTCCAAAAGTCTCCTCCCTGCGAACTTGGGCAACATCTTGAATGGCCTTCGCCATTCGCTTCGAGCCTATCAACAGGTCGAGGAAAGCCTCCTTTGAAATGAGGGCGATCTCGGTAGAATCCCTGTTCCCTGAGCGGACTCCAGCAAGTGAAACCGCGTTATGGATCAATTCGATCTCCCCAAAGAACTGCCCCGGTCCCAGCCTAGCCACAGTGGTTTCGGGGACTTTCGTGTTAACGAAAACCTCCACCTCCCCACTGATGACCATGTAAAAATAATCCACAGGTTTTCCCTGGTGAAGGATCATCGAGCCTGGATGGAAGTGTTGTTTCACCGTCTTTTTAGAAATTTGCAACATCTGGTTATGGTCTAAGAAGGGCAGGGCATTAGCAACCGTCTGGTCGATCACCTCCCCGTCGGAAAGGATCACGGTTTGGTCGGTTATGGCTGTGATGGAGGGGTCATGGGTCACAATCAAGACCGTCTTACCCAGTGAGGTCAGTTCGTCAAACAGGTCCAGGATCGCTGCGGCGGATCGAGAGTCGAGGTTGCCGGTGGGTTCATCCGCCAATAGGATAGCAGGATCTGTTGCCAGGGCTCTAGCAATGGCAGCACTCTGCTGCTGTCCGCTGGATAGGTTGGCAGGAAGCATATGGGCGACTTCACCCAGGCCTATTCTTTCCAGAAGTGCCATCGCCTGGTCTGGACGGTCGCGAAAATCATAAATCCCGCAGTAATCCATAGGCAGCATGGTATTCTCGAGGATGGTCAGGGTTGGCAGTAACTGGAAGAATTGGAACACAATCCCGACATTCCTCCCGCGCCACAAAGCCCTTTGACTTTCTGACATCTTATAGATCTCTTGACCGCCGACCATCACCTTACCGGAAGTGGGGTAGTCGATCCCTGTGATCATATTCAACAAGGTTGATTTCCCACAGCCAGACTTCCCTACAATGGAGATAAATTGACCGTAATCAAAAGTCAGGTCTACCCCTTTCAAAGCAGGAAAATCTCCAGCGGCATTGAGGTAAGTTTTGGTGATCTCCTGTAAAACAATAGCCTTCTCTTCCACCGGCTGAAACCTACTCCCAACTATGGCGTTTTGCGTTTTTCTAGGTGAGCAATTTATGCTTCCGAAAGGGTTACTGGTGGAAATGATCTCAATCGGTTTGGCGAGGGTAGGATTAGCAGGATTTTTTGGAAAGGGAGCCTTTGACTTGTCCCCAACCAATTTTCCATCAGCAATCATAAGTCTCCTAGAGAACCTGCCTACCAGACTATTGTCGTGGGTCACCATGACGATCGTTTTCCCCTGATCAACCAACTTCTCAAATAGGTTAAAAATGGTTTCTGCTGTAACCGTATCCAGATTGCCGGTCGGTTCATCTGCCAGGATCAGAGCTGGGTCATTCATCAGAGCACGAGCTATGGCAACGCGTTGCTTCTGACCACCGGAGATATGGGCAGGTTTCTTATAGGCGTGTTCGGAGATCTCTACCAGTTCAAGCAGTTCGAGGGCACGTGCTGTACTTGCCACCGGACGGTATTCCTTTGAGAAATCCTGGGGCAGCATCACATTCTCTAGCAGGTTAAGGGTAGGCATCAATTCAAAGGATTGGTAGACAATTCCAACATTGCCTCCTCGCCAGTTCGCCTTAGCATCCTCATCCATTTCATGCACAGAAACAGGTTTATCCGCAGCATTCCCAGCTTGTGCATATGGATCGAAAAAAAGGACCTCACCTGAGGTGATCGTGTTGATCCCAGAGATCATATTGAGCAGAGTAGTCTTCCCAGCGCCTGACTTCCCGGTAATGCCCAGGAGTTCTCCCGCGACAACATCAAATGAAACCTTTTCTAGCGCGGAGAAGATCCCACTTCCGGTGGGATATATCTTGGTCACATCCCGTAGCTTGAGCAGTATATTTGATTTATCATTCATATCCTATCCAACAAAAAACCTCCTGGTGGAGGTCGAAAAAAGTCGTGCTATCATTTTCAACGCCATTCAACCAATAATGTATTATCAACGCTCAGGCATTGTGCATCTTCGCTTATAAGTTGGTGGCATTATAAGATTTCAAGTGCGGGTTGTTGAGATGTCTGCTGCCATATCTCTATATGACGCATGTCATGTATTCGTATTTATAATTATTCACCCAAGAAAGCTATTCTCAAATAAAGAAACAGGGCTTACAAACCAAACTGAGGTACAAATAAAAAACTACCCCCTTTGTTATGGATAAAAGAATATATAGCCGGGATTTCAAATCTCCCAACCAAGGTGTTGGAAATCCTGGTGACCTGTCCCTTGGGTTATATTCAAAGGATAGAGACGGAAGATGGATCGCATTGCCAGGTCCACAAGCGCCTTAGAAATTAGTAAGTGTCAAAGATGGATTTGGCCCATAAGTAATTATTGATAGTCAGAAACCGAAGTTTAAAAAAAAAAGTACTATTAAATTTCCCTCCTCGATTAGCAACACCACAAAACCTTTGTTTGATTAAGACCACTTAGGGGAAAGTACCTTTTTTACTCCCCATCTTTAGAAATCAAATCCATCACGGCATCTAATCCGTACAGATAGGACCGCCAGCCAAAGCCGGTGATCTTCCCCACGCAGACCGGTGCGATCAGGGACCTGTGACGGAATCGCTCCCGAGCGTAAACGTTGGAAAGGTGCACCTCTACCACCGGGATGCCAATGGCAGCAACGGCATCCCGCAGGGCGATGGAGGTATGGGTGTATGCCCCGGGGTTGAATACGACACCATCCGCCCAGTCCCTTGCCTCATGCAGGGCATCGATCAACTCCCCTTCGCCATTTGCCTGGAAAGTCCGTATCTCCACACCCTTTGTTTCTCCAACCTGGACAAGACGATTGTCTATCTCTGCCAGGGTAAGAGTGCCGTAAAATTCCGTTTCTCTCGTCCCCAGCAGGTTGAGATTCGGACCATGTAAAATCAAAATTGCAACCTTATCAACCATCCTGTCACCTTTTTCCACGAATTTTCACCAATCCTCACAAATAACTACTGTTTTCGAATGTAACCAGTATATTTGATCATCCATAAATTATTTTTACACTTCACTCACCACGCACAAATTTTTAATCATCAACCTTTACTATTCAATCTTTACTTGTCAAGATACCTTTCCCAATCCTCCACCTCTATCCCAACCCGGACCTCGCCGATCTGGACTGGCAGGGCAAATTTAAGCAGACCAGAAGCTGTTTTTTTGTCTCGTCTCATCGCCCGGGCAATGGCTTCCCGGTCCAAGTCATCCGGGATAACGACCGGTAAGCTCAAGCCCTGGAGTATGCCAGCAATCTCCTGCACCAATCCTTCGGGTGCTAAACCAAGATCTTCTGCCATCTTTGCTTCTACCACCATGCCAATCGAAACCGCTTCCCCATGGCGGAGCCTGAAATCGGATGCCAGTTCGACACCATGACCGACAGTATGTCCGTAGTTCAATGCTGCCCGGATACCCCCTTCATAAGGATCCTCTTCGATGATTTTAATCTTGACCGCGATGGCATGGCTTAACAAATGGAAGAGTTCTCCAGCCTGATATTGGGATTGGTTGCTGCGGCAGATGTCCAATAGCCCGGGATCGCTGATCACGCCATGCTTGACCACCTCTGCCATGCCATTGGTGAACTCATATGGCGGTAAAGTCGTCAGCACCTCTGGGTCAACCAGGACTAAACGAGGGGGGTGGAACGATCCAACCAGGTTTTTCCCCTGGGGCAGGTCAACCCCGGTCTTACCACCTACCCCGGCATCCACTATCGCTAACAGCGAGGTCGGGACCGAGACCCAGGAAATGCCACGTAAATAAGTCGCTGACGTAAACCCTGCCAGGTCTCCTATCACACCACCACCCAAAGCCAGGATTGTGCTACCGCGTTCGACCCCGAACGAGGAAAACGCATCCCACAACCGTGACACGGTAGCCATGGTCTTATAGCTCTCTCCTGGGGAAATTTCCACCGTATGGGTGTTAAAACCTGCCTTCGAAAGAGAGCCATGGACAGGAGATAAATAATTTTCTCCGACATTCTCATCGGTTACCACGATGACCGGACCACGCAAGCCTCTTCCTGCAATCATCTCGCCCAGGCGGTCTAATCCCTCATTGTGTATGCGTAAGTCATAACCAGGGTACTTATGGCTGGCCATCCCTCGCAGGTGATACATCCCCAGGAGTTTCTGTAACTTCCAGGCTACCTGCGCTGGCGTCTTATCCGTCGTATCCAATGATATTGGGAAAGACTCATAGTGTTGGGCGCGCTGGTGAAGGTAAGCTTGCAAACGAGTGTTTGTGTCCCCCGCCAGCAGTGGTCTCTCTCCATGATCGCTTCCCAGACGTGAAGCAAGATGACCTACAGCCGCCTGGAGCAGGATCACCGTGCCTCTCTCTAAAGCCAGAACGCGGTTTCCAGGTTCGGTCAGAGTCCCACCCCCCAAAGCGATAACTCCCGCCTCCCTTTGAGCAGCAGCTTTCAAGGCTCGCGATTCTCGATTTCGAAAGCCTGTTTCTCCTTCCTTGTCAAATATCATGGAGATAGGACTACCCGCTTCTCTCTCTATCTCCTCATCAAGGTCCAGGAACGGAAGATTGAGACTCTCCGCCAGGATTCTCCCAACTGTGGATTTCCCTGATCCAGAGGGTCCATAGAGGTAGATATGACCTTGGTGCTTTATGATTGTTGGCGAAGACATGACAATATACACTTTACCTTAAGGCTTAGTTTCTCAAACTTCGGAATTACACAAATATAGTGGCTTAAATTCTAATTCCAGGATCATCGTCTTTAGTAATTTCAGAGGATAAAATTACACAACTCGAATGAAAGAAGTTTTTGACCATTACGAGCAGAATAAGATGTTTCCTTTACAAAATGACAGGTGCTTCCTTCTGTTTTCCTTTCTATTCCGACCAAAAAGATCTGGATTCACCTTCTATCTCGAGATCATCCAGGTGGGCACGCTTAAGCTGTGAAAACCTGGGCTTCATCTCGGATAGTGAATCACCACCAAGTTTCTCAAGTAGGGCATCTGCCAGGATGAAGGCTATAACGCTTTCCAAGATAGGAACCGCACGCGGCACCGGGCAGAAATCGGAACGCTCATAGCGGGTCTGGGTGGGTTCACCTGTTGCCAAGTCCACCGTGCGCTGGGGGGTGAGCGTTGTTGCGATCGGTTTCATTGCAGCTTGCACTACCAGGGGTTGACCCGTCGTAATACCGCCCTCAAGTCCACCGGCACGGTTAGTTGGGCGGTACAGAAAATTTTTAGGGTGGGTGCCTTGCTCATCGGTAATAAGATCCCTGTCATCTGAAACCTTTCCCTCACTGCCAGGGGATCGTTCAATCGCATCTTGTACAGCGGTCCCGGGCAAACGCGCGTTTTCAAATGCTGGTCCAATTGCGATCCCTTTGATCGCCTGGACTCCCAGGACAGCAGCACCCAATCGGGCGTCCAGCTTGCGATCCCAATGGACGTGAGATCCAAGCCCAGCTGGCAGCCCAAGAACAAGGACCTCGATCAATCCACCCAGGGTATCTCGCTCTTCCATCACCCGTCGAATTCGGTCCAACATTCGAGCCGCAGCATCCGGATCAGGACAGCGCATCTCGGAGGCCTCAGTAAGGGTGCGCCGTTCCCTAAGTGGGATTGTAGATAGGTCTGCCGATATATCGCCTATGGCGGTCACATAGCCAAATACCTCGATCCCAAATTGCTCCAGTAGATTCTTGCAGATTGCGCCAACTGCTACCCTGGCGGCAGTCTCGCGGGCTGAGGCTCGTTCCGAAGCAGGCCTGAGGTCATGATAATCGTACTTGATCGCTCCAGTCAGGTCCGCGTGTCCGGGACGAGGAGAGGTGAACGGCTCAACCACCTTACCCCGCCATTTTTCATGGTCTAGGTTGTCAATCTTTAGCGAGATTGGTGAACCGATCGTCATTCCTTCCATCACCCCACTAAGGATCACCGCCTGGTCCCGCTCAATTTTCATACGCGGCCCAGCCCCATATCCCTGCTGACGTCTCATCAATTCCCGGTTGATGATTTCGGAATCTAACGGTAATCCAGCTGGTATGCCTTCCAGGATGGCAACCAGTGCGGGTCCGTGGGATTCACCTGCTGTTAGAAAACGCAATCGATTCGTAAGCATCTTGTCTCTCTAGATTAAAATTTAAACTGAATTTTTGGGAACCAATCTCCCCTATCCAATTTTTGGCTCTCATTGAACCAACCTCTGATCCGTTCCAACGCTTCCCTGATCCTTTCTTCAGGTTGGGTCAAGGATATCCGAAAAAATCCTTCGCCATGTGGTCCGAAAATGGAACCTGGCGCCACGGAAACATGGGCATTCTCCAGGAGAGTAAGCACAAAGTCTTCAGAATCCCAACCGGATGGCAACGGGCACCAGACATAGATTGCCGCTTGTGGTTGGTTCGGATTTAATCCCAAACTTCGTAACCCAGCAACCAAAACATCTCGCCTGACTCGATATATTTCATTGCGTGCCTCAACCCAGGATTGGTCACCTGTCAAAGCAGAAACAGCTGCTTCCATTATTGGTAAAAAATGACCGCTGTCCGCATGAGTTTTCAGCTTCACTAAAGCTGCAATGGCGTCGACTTGACCTGCAGCAAAACCCACCCGCCACCCGGCCATATTATAAACCTTGGAAAGCGAACCGAATTCAATGGCAACATCCAACGCACCCGGAACCTGGAAAACACTGGGTGACTGGTAGCCTTCATAAGTCACTTGCATATAAGGAGCATCATGGCAGAGTAAAATATCATATTGATGGCAAAAACCTACCGCACGATTAAAGAAATCAAGGGAGGCAACGGCGCCGGTAGGGTTATTGGGGTAATTCAACCATAAAATCCTGGCACGGCAGGCGATCTTTTCTGGAATCGCTTCTAGGTCAGGGAGATAACCGTTTTCTGGTAGCAGTGGCATTAAGAATGGTTCCGCCCTGGCTAAACGGGCAGACTGGGTGTAGGTCTGATAACCTGGATCTGGGACTAAGACCCGGTCACCCGGATTTAACCATGCCAGGGAAAGGTGAAATACCCCTTCCTTAGAACCAATCAAGGGCAATACTGTTTCCTCATCCAGTGAAACGTTATGGCGCTGCTGGAGCAATTCAACCCAGGCTTTACGAAGTGCTTGCGTCCCCCGGTGGGACTGGTAGCCGTGGCTGTCTACCTGGGCAGCACTGTGAGTAAGTGCCTCAATCACATGGTCAGCTGGGGGTAAATCTGGAGAACCGATATCCAGGCGGATGACGTCAGCACCGGAAGCTGTTTTTCGTGCAATCTCTCTATATAAGGTGGCAAAGAAATTTTCACCCAGCCGGTTTACCGGGAGTGGGGTGTGATTCCTGTGTTCATTCATATGCGGCTTCCAACATTACTTCACGAGGGGCGGAAATCCCGGTCCAAGCTTCAAAAGACAGGGCTGCTTGTTCAACCAGCATTCCAAGACCTCCCACCGCTTTCCTTCCTTCTGCTCTTGCAACTTTCACCAACCTGGTCTCAACTGGATTGTAAACCAGGTCATACAACCTGGCATTCTCTGGCAGTGGGACTGCAGGAGGCCAGGGGGAGGCATTAACATTGGGGTACATCCCAAGTGGGGTGGTATTGACAATCAGGTCGATCCTACGGGGTAGGTTTGACAGCAAACCCAAATCGAGAATTGAAATCCGTTCATAATAGCCAAGGAACTGATTCGTAATTTCTTGAGCCTGTTCCACCCGACGGGCAGCGATGGTGATATAAAATCCGGCTTTGAGAAGCGCGAAGACAACAGCTCTCGCCGACCCTCCCGCACCCAGGATCAGGACGTTGGCAACTTTTACTTTATCAAATCCCAGGGTCTTGACCAAGTCAAACCAGAATCCTGGCACATCTGTATTCTCCCCAGTCAGCTTTTCATCTTCAAGAAAAACAGTATTTACCGCGCCGATCGCTGTAGCTGTTGAGGTGAGATGATCCATAAAAGGAATTACAGTCTGCTTATACGGGATAGTGATATTCAAACCGTGTATCACGCCAGCTCGAACCTGGTCCATCAGTCGTTTTAAATCTCCATGGGTTGACTCACCAGGAGGAATCGAGAACAGGTGGTATCTCCCTGGTAGCCCAAGAGCAGTCAGGGCAGCCTGGTGGATTATTGGACTTCTGCTATGCTCTAAGGGAGAACCGACCAACCCAAAGGCATACCCAGGATGTTCAGAGGTTAAATGTTGGCTATCCACGGTTGGATTCATCTCAACTTGTCCAGCACGTCAAAAAAGCCTGGAAAAGTTTTCGCCACACAGGCCGGATTTTCAATTTCAATCCCTGGGACTTTCAACCCTACCAGGGAAAAAGCCATCGCAATACGATGATCGTTGTAAGTAAGGATTCGACATGGCTGGAAGCCATCACAAGGGAAAATAGTCATGCCATCCGGTCTTTCTTCTACCCGTACTCCCAATCGAGCCAACTCATTACAGATCGCAGTGACGCGGTCGGTCTCTTTCAGTCGGGATGAAGCGATTCCCCTGATTGTGGTCGGTGACGCCGCAAATGGCGCAATAACAGCCAGGGTCATCGATGTATCAGAAATATCCTCCATGTTTACATCCACCCCAACAAGCTTCTCCCCACCAATAACCCGAGTTGCACCCCTCCTCTCTGCTACCTGGCACCCCATATCGGATAAAATATTTAAAAAGGCGATATCTCCCTGCCGGGAAGAACGAGATATATTGCTGACCTCAATCCACCCACCGCAGATGGCTGGCGCAGCGAAAAAATAGGAGGCAGAAGAGACATCTGATTCAATTATATAATGACCTGGGGAAGTATAACACTGTGGAGAGATGTAAAAACGGTCATACGCCCGTCTTTGAACACTCAAACCAAAATCCAGCATCACATCCAGAGTTAAATCAATATAAGGTTTTGAATAAAGATCACCTTCCAGGGTAATTTCAACCGGCTTATTTGCATATGGGGCAACCATAAGGATTGCACTGAGGAACTGACTGCTAACTGCCCCTCGAATCGTTGTCCGGCCTCCAGACAAGCCTCTGGCTATTACATGCAGCGGTGGGGTTAGATAATCCCCAGGGGGGGAAGCCAGGGGACTGACTTGAGCACCTAGTTCATTTAGGGCTAAAACCAGGTCACCGATCGGCCGTTCTCGCATCCGGGAGGATCCGTCTAGGGTATACGAGCCGTTCCCCAGGGTCAAGAAAGCGGTAAGAAATCGAGCAGCAGTTCCGGCATTTTCAACAAAGAGGTTAGCTTCAGCAATGGGGATCCGCCCACCCAAGCCATTGACGATTATCCTATCAGCCTGCGGGTCCAGTTCAATACGGAACCCTAGGATTTTTAACACTTCCGCAAAAATAATTGTATCCTCAGAAAAAAGCGCATGATTTAAGGTTGTAACGCCCCTTGCGAGGGTCGCCAGCATCAAGGCGCGGTTAGTATGGCTTTTCGATCCAGGAACCCTCACCTGGACAGCCAAAGGATGGGCAACTGGTTTTATAGACTTGAAGTTTTGAACCATGCGCTACATCTACCTAGACCTTGTTTTTTGAGGTTGTAAGGGCTGCTTTTCGTCTTCTAGCCTGGTCGAGGATTTCAAGGACGGCTGAATAGTGCTCAGAACGAAGTTTTGCCTCAATCGCATCGAGCATTCCACGAAAATGGGCAATAGACTCCAACACAAACTCCCGGTTCGTCTCCAAGATAGGCAACATGACCGAAGGTAGACTCCCAGCGAGTCGGGAAGAGCTGAGAAAGCCCGGCCCAACCATGCTCGAAGCTTCGAGAGGTGTAACCAGTGTTAAAGTTGAGGATATAAGATAGGGTAGATGACTGGTCGCGGCTACCCAGCGGTCGTGATTTTCAGGTTCCAACCAGACGGGATAAGCACCAAGGCTGACCGCCAACCAGTCAGCAAAACGTTTCGTGCGAGCGGTCGTGTGGTTGGTGGAGGTAAATGCGAAAGCTGATCCCTGGAAGATGGTCGGTGCGGCATTTTTAATCCCACTCATCTCCTTGCCACACACGGGATGACCACCAATCGCTTCAAATCGCTGTGGCAACTTTGACATTGAACGGCATATCTGTACCTTGGTTGAACCCAAATCAAGCAGAATCGGAGAACCGGGATGGAGATCAGGGAGTGTAGGAATGATCGCCAGGATAGCATCGACCGGTGCCGAAAGGACAATCACATCTGCATAGGGGATCAGGTTGACAGCTTCTGCGGAGACGCGATCCGCTATCTTATTATCCAGTACAAATTTACGGGTTTCCGGGTCAGGATCAACAGCCATTACATATTGATTTCGCGCTTTAAGCCTGAGAGCAAGGGAACCTCCCATTAAACCTAAACCGACCACAACAAACTTCAAACTGGCAAAACAATCTTCATCCTTCATCACGAGTTTTTATCCCTTTATCACCGGTATGTTTATCGCTATTTATTTTGAAATGAATTGTAGCTTCCACTCAAATACATGATTCAGACCTATTCCGAAATCGCTAGTTGAGATGCAAGGGAACGTCCCACTGCTTCAGCGATAGCTTTTACCTGTTTTACCAGGTCTGCAAAGCGTTCTGGCTTCAGGGATTGCCCACCGTCAGAGAGCGCCTGTTCAGGGTTGGGATGAACCTCAACAAGCAACCCATCCGCTCCAGCAGCAATTCCAGCCCTGGCAATCGAATGTACATACTCCCAATGCCCGGTACTATGACTAGGGTCAAGAAAGACAGGTAAATGCGTACGTGATTTTAACACTGGGATTGCATTAATATCAGTAGTATTCCGAGTAGCAGTCTCAAAGGTCCGAATACCGCGCTCACAAAGGATCACTCGTTTATTGCCATGGGAAAGTATATATTCAGCCGCCATAAGGAGTTCGTCCAAAGAGGCACTCATTCCTCGTTTAAGCAGGACAGGTTTTTCTATTTCACCAACCGCGTGCAACAGGGCATAATTTTGCATATTTCGGGTACCAATTTGGATAACATCGGCATATGCCGCGACCAGGGGAACCTGGCTTGGTGACATTGCCTCAGTCACAATGGGTAAGCCTGTCAGCCGTCGTGCTTCAGCTAGCATCGCCAACCCCTCTTCCATCAGTCCCTGAAAGGCATAGGGTGAGGTCCTTGGTTTAAAGGCGCCTCCTCGCAGGGCATGCGCTCCCGCTTCCCGTACAGCATAGGCAGATTCGATGATCTGTTCCCGGCTCTCTACCGCGCATGGTCCAGCAATCAACAACACCTCTCCCGGGTTTACACGCAGCCCATTAAGTGGAAAGGTCGAATCCTGGGGGATAAATTCTCGCGAGGCAAGTTTATAAGGACGTGAAATTGGTACCACCCGGTCAACGCCAGGCATTAAAAGGAACTGGTCCTGGCTAACTGGACGTCCATCACCAATCGCACCAATAACCGTCCGTTCATCACCGGTTGAGAGATGTGCCCGTAATCCTTGTTGTTCAATTCGGGCAACCACAGCAACAATTTGCTGTTGGGTGGCCTCGGTCCTCATGATAATCATCATCGTCCTCTCTCCTTCCACAAAGAAGATTTTTGCAATCAGGCCCTTAGGAAAGGATTTGACATAACTTTTGAGGTTTTGCCAAGCAACCTATGGGTAAGTTTTTCATCAGATGCAAAAACTCGGTTTTCTTCATTTTGAATTCATATTGGACTTAAACAAGTGTCACTGTCGTTGTATTTGTTGTGATTGATCGTCTCTGGCTTTAGGCACAGGACTTGATAAATCTGGGCGTAAGGAAGCCGCTGCTCCCAGGTAAACGTGATTAATTGCTGATTGGTGCAGGTTGGTGTTCCAATGAACCAGCACACGGATGCAATACGCCAGACTTCCCGGAACAGGGATTTCACGAGCACAGAGCAGAGGAACAGCTGACCACCCTAGCTGACGTGCCGCCTTAGCCGGGTGGATTGCGGAAAGGTCCGCCGTAGTTGTAAAGACAGCACTGGCGATATCATCCGGTACGAGGGTGGGATTCGCCTTCAGGATAGCCTCCAAAAGTTCTCGAGTGGCTTTCATTATTTTTTCGGGCTGATCTTCTTTGACCACGACGGCGCCGCGAATACCTCTTACGGGCATTGGTCAACCTCCCAAGGGGAATTTTCATTCATAGTAAAAAAAAAGCGAGGCCGTTAGCCTCGCATTCTTGTTGACGGATATAACTCTCTCGTCTACTTAAGCACCGCTAACAGCAGCTTTTTCCGAAGTGCTGATAAAATAATAGTAGCGAAAGTAAAAGACGGAGAGTATCAGATTCATGTTGGGGAAAATTCTAAGACCTAATACTGATTGTGTCAAGAGGGACTATATTTCAACCTTATTTACCAAGGAGTTGCTTTATCAAGGTCAGGAATCCGAGGATCAGCAAAGGCTTGCAGGATTCAGAACAGGTTCGAAGTTTTCTCCGCAGCAAAGAAAAAAACTGGCAAAATATAACGCGAAGAGAATGGTGAAACCACTATTGGATTCAAGTCTCAAGTGCAACCAGGTAATATATGAGAAAATACCATTGAAG
>CAZTJD010000018.1:34178-41567 GCA_964613985.1 uncultured Anaerolineales bacterium | reverse complement strand
CAAGTTTTCTTACAGCAGCGACAATTCGGTTGGAATCTGGAAGATATTCTTTCTCGAGAATAGGACTAAATGGTACCGGAGTTTCAGGAGCAGTAACTCTAATAATCGGACTATCTAAATAGCCAAAAGCTTCAGATGAAACCTGTGCAGCAATCTCAGCACCGACACCTCCGAAACCTGGCGCCTCGTGAACAATCACAAGTCTTGTTGTTTTCATAACTGAGGTACAAATCGTATCGATGTCAAAAGGTCGTATTGTGCGAAGATCAATTACTTCAGTATCGATGTCAAATTCTTCCAACTGCTTTGCAGCATTCAATGCTTCCCGAACCATCAGTCCAAGGGCGACGATTGTTACATCATTTCCAGGTCGTTTTATATCTGCTTTCCCAAATGAAATAAAATATTCGTATTCTGGGACTTCCCCTTTCGTTCCATATAGAAGCTTGTTTTCAAAAAATAGGACGGGGTTTGGATCACGGATTGAAGTTTTTAGCAAACCTTTTGCATCATATGGCGTAGAAGGCATAACTATTTTTAACCCTGGGACATTCATGCACCAGGCTTCTGGACTTTGGCTGTGATGTACTCCCGAGGTTCTTCCTGCACCAAATGGTAGACGGAGAACCATTGGGACGCTAGCTTTCCCACCGTGGGTATATCTCACTTTTGCAGCTGAATTTATCAATTGATCCATTGATATTGACAAGAAATCAGCAAATTGAAGCTCAACAACTGGAGACAATCCCATCACCGCCGCGCCTATTGCTGCTCCAACAAATCCGGATTCCGAAATAGGGGTATCCATTACTCGGTCTTGCCCAAATTTTTCAAACAAACCTTTTGTAACCTGGAAACATCCTCCATAGAGACCGATATCTTCTCCCATTAAAAATACATCGGGATTGAAGGTCATTTCTTCTATCAACGCATTCTGGATAGCTTCCCGGAATGATATTTCAGTCATGAGTTATTCTCCAATTCCAAATGGTGTATAAACATCGTCAAGAAGGGTATTAGGATCTGGTAAGGGTGCTTGATCAGCCGCTTTAAGTGCTGCTATTAATTCATCATCAATATCTCTATTTATTTTTAAAATCAATGCTTCATCCAAGATACCAAGACCGATCAAATCTTTCTGAAATTTTTTTATTGGACATTTCCCTTTCCAGGCTAATATTTCTTCTGCTGGTCTATATTCCATTGCTTCCCTTTCGGAATGACCTCTCCAGCGATAAGTTTTACATTCCAACAACGTCGGTCCTTGCCCGCTTCTTGCCCGTTTTATTGCATCCTGGGTTTTTTCATATACATCGATTACATCATTTCCATCGACAACAAAGCCTGGGAAACCATAGCTTATTGCCCGGTCAGCAATATTTTCAATTAACATATGTCTTGATATATTCATACTCCATCCGTATAAATTATTTTCACATATGAAAATGATCGGTGCTTTCCAAATAGCAGCCAAATTTAATGCTTCATGAAAGTCTCCGCGGTTAGAAGCTGCATCACCAAAAAATACTTCGACGACTCGATTACTTTTCGAATATTTACAAGCAAGAGCAGCCCCGACCGCAACCGGGATTGATGCGCCAACTAGGCCACTCCCACTAATCAATCCAATGCTTAGATCCCCAATATGGTGAGATGTTTGTTTTCCCTTGGTTTGTTGAGTAGTCTTCCCCAGGAATGCAGACAATATTGTTTCTGGTTTCACCCCCTTAACTAAAAAAGCTGCCCTCGTTCTAAGTGAAGGAATTATGACATCCGTGGGTTTTAACCCGTAACATGCGCCGACCCCGATCGCCTCCTGTCCAATACTGGCATGCTGTCTTTCAGGAGCATTCCGCTGTGTCCACAAATCACATAACATCTGTTCAAGTTTACGTGTCAAAACTAACCACCTATAAATGTTGATTAAATCACTATCTGGTAAATTCATGTCTCTCTCTCTTATCGAATTTCGAAAGCGGTTTGAGGATTATTGATTAAAATATCTTCAATTTGCTCATCACTCGCACCACTCCACTTCAGCCAAGGAATAAAACGCCATAAAATATATGTGTAACCAGGTCCACCACCCCGGCGGGTAAAATATTTTTTTCTACCCATATCTCCTGATAATAAAATTTGCTTTCCAAACCCTAATTTGATGAGATCCAAAATAAATGAAATCCTTAGTTTATCAGGTGCATATGCTTCCTTACTGATATTGTCATACATCACATAAACACCACGTCTTGCAAGGGAAAGATGATAATCAAAATCCATATTCCTATCCAAGTGCCCAATAATTATTCGATCTGGTTTCACACCTTCTTGTAGTAAAATATCTACCTGTTCGAAGCCCATTGTACCTGCTTCGGTATGTGTAGATATAGGAACACCCGTGTTTTTCTGTGCTAGTGCAACCGCCTGAAAAACCTTTTCTTCTGCTTTAGATATCAAGTTGAACCCTGAACCACCTTTAATGACACCTGCTTTTGAATCAGTTCCGTCTATTCCTGTGGTTATATCTTGAATCATCTCATCTGCAAGTTGGTTGATTGATTTATCTGCAACTAAAGGAGCATGATATTCACCTTTTAAAAACCCAGTTGGCACAATGATATTGGAATTAATCGTAGAAGCGACTTTTCTTAATAGATGGACATTACGACCATAATCCCTGGTCGTCATCTCAACCAGGGTACCCCCACCAGCTCGAACGAAATTTTGCATTTCAAAAATACTATCTTCAAAATCATCAACCACTAAATCCGGATCAATATCAGGTACCGGGGGTGGTGGAGAAGTATAAAGATGTTCATGACAGTAGGTGACTCCCATTTGTGTGTTTTCAATTTGCCCTAGGACAGTATTAACTTTTCCCATAATTATATTTCTCCAATATCATTGCGTGTTGATGCCACCTTTTATCCAAGTCTTCTCTTATTGTTTTATATAGTTCATACACTTCAGTATAGAGTTCGAAATTTAATGGATTAGGTTTATAGGTTTTTTGGATTCTAATAGTGGTTGCTGTTGCTGAGGCGAAATCAGAATATACGCCTGTACCTACTCCAGCCGTGATTGCTGCTCCTAAAATTCCCGATTCAGAACCTGATGGAATGTGTACAGGCACTCCCAAACAATCCGCTATGATCTGGCACCAGGTTGGGGAATTAGCACCTCCTCCAGTTAGTCGGATTTCATTAATCATTGTTGGAACAATAGAAAAACAATCTCGAATTGAGAAGGCAACACCCTCATAGATGGACCTCAAGAGATCGGCACGTGATGTAGTCGTGGATATCCCAAAGAATTGCGCTCTTGCATGCTGATTATAAAAAGGGGCTACAACGCCAGCTTTTGTTAGATATGGGTGAAAAATTACACCATTGGCGCCGGTAGTTTGAGCAGAGATTTCTTTCTCCAAAATGTCAAAAATCCCTTGATTATTTTTTTGTGATTTTTGAACTTCATCGCTGCATATCGTTTTTATCATCCAATCAAGGTTTATTGTGCCTCCTCCATAATTAGGAAGCACCCGGATCCATCTTCCTTCAACCATTACCATTCCAAATCCAATATTGATTGGAAAAAAATCTGGCTTTTCGGTAACAATGATGTTCATTGCGCTGGTTCCTAATACAGAAGCAGCTTGACCTTCCAAAACTACACCAGTACCCACACAGTTCGCAACTGCGTCTCCTAAACCGCAAACTACAGGTGTGTCGACGATCAATCCAGTAAATTCTGATGCGTCTTTAGTAACCCCGCCAACAATTTCTATGGATTTTTGAATCGGTGGGATCAACCTCATATATCCCGATATTTCCAAAAGTTCGAACAATTCAGTACTGTAGGTTCTTTTAGAAATATCACCAGGCATGTGAGATATATCAGATTCATCTGTACAGATATTACCAGTAAGTTTATATCGGATCCAATCTTTTGAGAAAATGAGATACCTAGCCCTTGAAACGACTTCTGGCTCATATTCCATCAGCCAACGCAAGATAACCAATGTCATTCCCCCTGTTGGAGCATTACCTGAAATCTTAAAAAAACGGTGGCTTAAATCTGAATTTTCCAAATGATTCAGGATTTCTATACCCCTACCATCTGGCCACCCAATCCCATTTCTTACAGGATTGCCTTCCGAGTCAATCAAGAGAGCACCGGTCATATTGCCGGTAATCCCAATCGCAGCAATTTCTTCCGCTAGAATTCCACTTTCCTTGATTAACTTCCTTATAGCTTTCCCCGTTGACTGCCAGGTAAGGTTTAAATCTTCCTCGTGCCAATCGGATTTTAAGTTGATCACAGGAACTGGTTGACGCTCAGTTGAAATTTCGTTACCCGAAAAATCTATAAGCCCAACCTTGATCATCGAGGTCCCTTTATCTATTCCAAGTAAGAACCGTTTTTTCATCCATGGAACTCCGATAATTTCAACTGTAATTGGGCGTATCTTTGTTTAGATAAATCATTAGATTCGAAACGGATTGTCACAATCTTCCTTCCAGGGAATTGTTTTTAGATTGCCTGTCCAGTGGTTTTATCAAATACGTGAGTATGATTTTTGTCAACTTTTATCCATACTTCTTGGTCTATATCAAACTTTAGATCACTCGTCGTAACAGCTCGAACGGTGGTATTTCCAAGCCGTAAATGGACAATTTGTTCCAGCCCTAGAGGCTCTGATATGTAGACACGTGTTTTAGTGAATCCTTCTTCTGTAGGTTTGGTGAGTGAAAGGATGACATGCTGAGGACGAAAACCAAGGAGTACTTCGTTAGTTCTTAAGGTTTTACCAAGATGGGCATTCATTTCAGAAGAAGTATGAAATTTAAAATCTTCAGCTTGGAGATAGGAATCTCCATTTTTACTGATAAACTCACATGGCAGGAAATTCATCGACGGTTCGCCTACAAAATTTGCCACAAATACATTGTTTGGTGAAGCAAAAAGCTCATCACCAGTACCAAGTTGAAGAATTTTACCTTGATCCATGACAGCAATACGGTCAGCCATTGTCATCGCTTCAAGTTGATCATGGGTGACAAGCACAGTTGTGTTTCCTAAATCCTTCTGCAAACGTTTTATTTCTCCCCTCATTTTTGCCCTTAATTTTGCATCTAGATGAGATATCGGTTCATCCAAGAGAAGTACAGAAGGTTTACGAACTAATGCGCGTGCAATACCCACCCGTTGCTGTTGTCCGCCACTTAACTGTCGGGGCAGTCGATTCAATAAGGATTGAATATCAAGGAGAATGGCCATCTCCTTCACAATGTGTAAGATCTCTTCTTGTGGAATTTTTTTTATCGCAAGGGGGTAGGAAATGTTTTGGAATACAGTTTTATGAGGATACAAAGCATAATTCTCAAAAACCATTGCCACATTTCTTGCCTTAGGTTCCTTATGATTGACAACTTCATTGTCAAAAAGAATCTTTCCACTGGTCGGCGTTTCCAACCCTGCTATCATCCGGAGCGTTGTTGTTTTACCACACCCAGAAGGACCAAGCAGACAAAGTAATTCACCATCACTAATTGTGATGTTCATATGATCTACTGCAATTACTTTACCAAAGTTCTTATAGATATTTTCGAGGGTAACTTTTGACATAATTTGTCTCCGTATTTATTAATGGAAATATCAACCACGAACGGCGCCCAAGGTTAAACCGCGGACGAGGTAGCGTTGTAAGAGAAAGGCTAGGATGATGATCGGTATAATAGATAGCAATCCCATAGCAGATATTTGTCCCCATTGTGGTTCTTGATATTGCATCAAGAAAGGTACGACTCTTGGAAAAGTAAGTACGTTTTTAATGGTTAGAACCAATGAGAATAAAAATTCGTTCCATGAAAATATAAAACAGAAAAGCGATGAGGCCATCAGTCCAGGCGAAACCAACGGAATCGTGATATCAAAAACTGCCCGTAAACGCGAAACACCATCCACCCATGCTGCCTCTTCAAGAGATTTTGGAATTTCATCAAAGAATCCCTTTAATATCCAGACGACAAAAGGAATGTTAAACATTCCATAAATTAATATCAAACCGAAGTATGTATCATACAATTTAAATTTCTGGAATAATAGGAATAGTGAAATTGCTGGAACAACTGCGGGCATCATCCTGATAGAGAGTATTGTGAATGTCAAGGTATCCCCACCAGTTTTAAATCGTGAAACACTATAAGCTGCAGGAACTCCAACTAACATCGAGAGAATTGAAGAACCGATCGAAACAATCAAGCTGTCTTTGATTCCTTTCCCACCTCCTTTTTCCCATCCTTCTACAAAATTCTCGAGAGTAATAGTTTCAGGGAAAAAAGTTGGTGGATATTGTTTCGTTTCATTGAAAGGTTTAAATGCGGTGATGACCATCCAATAAATTGGGAACAGAAAAACGATTAAAATTAGTCCAACCAGGACAAGATTCAATATATTTGATATTTTTGGTTTCACTTTCTCAGAACTCTCATTATTCATCGCATACTCCATTTCATCAAATGAGCTGTTATCAATTCAATATGACGGTTCTTGATCTTGAACGATTTATTGACTGATAGATGCTAGCTGATCTATCAGCAAGGCAGTATCCTCCTCTTCAACAATATCAATATCCACCTTCCGACGAGGTTGAGCTAACGCTTTCAAAGCATATTGCGCAATAATTGTAATAATTATGAGTTGTATCACGCTGAGTGCACTTGCCCACCCGATATTAAAATGTGTGAATCCTGTCTCGTATGTGAACCAACCCAAGTTTTCTGTTACTGTTCCTGGACCACCTTTTGTAATAATATAAATCAGGTCAAAAACCTTAAATGAATCGATTAATCTTAATATAAATGCAAGGTATACAAATGAATACATCATAGGCAAAGTAATATTTCGAAACACCTGCCATTTAGATGATCCATCGATATATGCAGCCTCATATACTGATTTGGGTAATGATTGAAGCCCTGATAACAACAAAAGAATTGTAAAAGGAGTCCACTGCCAGATATCTGCAACAAGCAAGGCTGGTAGGGCTAAATTAGGATCGCTTGCCCAGCTATAACCCTGGAGGCCAATAAATTTAATAATATAATTCAATGGTCCCCAATATGGGTTATAAATCATTTTCCAGATAAATGCCACGACTGCCGGGGCGATCATCATTGGTAACAATAGAAGTGTCGTGATCACCTGCCTGCCTCGTGTTAAATTATTTAGAATAAGCGCGATGATAAAACCCAAAATTACTTGCACAATTACATTAAAGAAAGAGACGTTACAAACGGTTCCATGGTTGTAGGTAAAAATCGTAAGTTGTGTATTTGACATTTTATTCATGTATCAATTATTAATTCAATGAACTGGTTTAAGGTATAGCAA
>CAZTJD010000018.1:12576-34168 GCA_964613985.1 uncultured Anaerolineales bacterium | reverse complement strand
GAAAGAGAACCAAAGAGTTACTTTAAGGCTTGCCCAAAAACGGGTTGTGGTGAGAACCGAAATGTAATTATCAATACCATTAAACACTGGGGGGGCGGTGGATGAAAGAGCATACCTTGTGAAACTCAGTCTCCACACATAAATAAGAGGATAGATATTCATGAGAACCAGGTAGATAATCGCTGGTAGCACTAGCAGCCAGGGAAGCCAGTCCTTATGTTGCTTGATCATCACATCCTGGTAGCTTGCTTTAGCATCAACAGGACCATCCTTTTTATATTTCTTAGCCTTATTTTTCTTCATTCGTTCGCCTCCAATAAAACTTGGTACCTCTTAGTATTCCAAGAAATGGGGAAGGTAAAAATGTGTTGAATTTTACCTTCCCCTTACTCAGTAGGTGTTACTTGAGGAATGTAAACTGATCTGCACTCCAATTACCCTGGTCGACCATACGTTTAATATAATCGCGGTAATATTGGATTTGCCGATCACGACCAAGTTCATCTGTGATCTGATCCCATTCAACGACAGATTGCGCCAATGCTTCCTCAACAGAAATTTGGCCGGTTAATGCTTCCTGGAAATACCTAACCAGCACCTTGCGGTAACGTGCCGTGCCAGGAATATCAAGATCCGGGTAGGATTTCTGGCTGAACAGATTCAGGATGACATTACCATAATCTTTCGCTTGCTGAATATCGGCCCCAGCCAGGCGGATGAAGTGCTCTTCCGGTTTTTCATATTCAACAACATAGATCGGATCAGTTAGTGCCCATGCACCAGTATCAGCTACGATCTCGCCATGATGCTCTGGAGAGTTCAACCAGGCAAGGACCTTGAAAGCCGCTTCTTTATTCTTCGATGCTGCCGGGATTGACCATACACGTCCATCCGCCAATCCAGCTACATTGCCTGGAGGCATTGGACCAAAAGGAACTCGCCTACTACCTGTGATACTTCAGGATCAGACCCCGTCTTCGAAAGGTCAGTCCACTGTGGAGCCATCGCTAATCGACCAGCGTAGAATTGGTTGCGGACTTCCGCCCATTCGAATTCTTTTGCCAGTTCAGGAGGCATGTATTGAAGTGTTTCAATGAAATTGTTCAGAGCTGCAATACCTTCCGGGCTATTGATTAGCGGAACCATATTTTCATCAAACAACTGACCGTAAATCTTGCCGCCGCTTGATTCGTATGTTTGCTCAATATAGCGATCGAACCAATAAGGAACTAGGAAGTAGAGAGTACATTCCCCTGTCCCATACAGGTTTTCATCCGGTCTTGTAAAGAATTCTGCAATATCTAGATATTCCTTATAGGTTTTCGGAATACCAAGATCATAACCATATGCCGCCTTGAAGTTAGCTTGTTCTTGTGGATCCTCAAAAAGGTCCTTCCGAGCATGGAAAATACGCAGGTCTCCATCAAAGGGAACCCCAACTCGTTTTCCCTCCCAGAAACTATAATTGTCTCTGAAGGCAGGGACAATTCCTTCAATATTGAGGTCATCCATGCTGCCAAGATTCTCTAAGGGTTCAAGATATGGGCCAAAATCGCCAACCATATACGGATTATAGTCAACGATATCGAATGTTTCAGCACCACTCGACAGACTGAGCATCAACGTTTCATAGATCTTATCAACAGGGTAGGAAACAATTTCAACCTCTATCCCAAGATCTGCTTTGATCCTGTCGGGGAATGACCTGAGTACCTCTGAATCTGCGCCCGAGTCCACACCAATAACAACTTTGGGCATGGCTGCGGCTTCTTCCACCGCTGGTTCTTCCTCAACAGTTGCTGGTTCCTCCTCAACTACCGCTGGTTCTTCAGCGGCCGGTGTACAACCAATCAGGATCGCGCCAGAGATAAACAATATAGCGATGCAGGCGGGTAACCAAAAAATCTTCTTTTTGTACATTTCATCTCTCCTATGACATATCGTTTTTTGTTTGCCGAGTAAATAGGATACAACTCAGCCATCATTCCAGTTTTTTTTTACGTAATTTTATTTGACTAAAGCACCTCCTTTCGATAAAGATCCAGCCGGCAGTTGTTACTTATCAATCGGGTGATGCCGCTCCAAGTTGGGCATTCTGAAGACGACGTAGCATCACAACAAACATTTTCTCGTCAAGCAAAACATCACTATAACGAACCGGTTGGTCTTTGGCAACGTCCTTAATTAGCTTAATATCTTCCGCCAATCCAAATGGAAGCAGATCTTTTTCAAATGCAACCGTTGCCTTCTCAAGTCTGCCTCTGACCAAATAACCTCCACTTCCATCCAACACTTCACCAGCCTTCAAATTCCGTTTTGTTAATGCCACCATCTCAGAATATAATCCTTTGGGTGCACCAGTGGGTTCATTATAAAAATATGCCTGAGCAGCCGAAAGCGGCGTTTCAATGGAGCATAAATGGTAAGGTCGATGAAGCAAGAAATTTGGTCCAGGTTGAAATTTTAGTAAATGTGCTAAATCCTTACGAATTTGGGGATGACTGTGAGTAATGATATAAAATACTCCAGGTTGGACTGATTTCCTGTAATCGATCGATCCATCAGGTTTAAATGTGGGCCCACAGATCTCAACTACACCATAGCGATCGAGAATTCCACCATCTTCCTTCTTTTGATAGATACGCGGCAAATCCCAGATATCGGTGTTCAGTGGATTGTGCATTCCAAGCACATCAGGTATCAAACCAGCTGCATTGGCAAACGAGCACATCTCAATCTGTGTCTTTGAGCCATCATTGAACGAACAAAACATTTTTGGATTCAAGTTCTTTATAGCTGCTAATTCAGCTACTGTATCTGGCGTTGCATATGGATCCTGAGGTGAATACGCTGGAGATTTCCCTGCTGCTACTGTTGTGAAGCCAAGGGAATCTGCCCACTCATAGAGCCCCATAAGAACTCCTGGTTCATCACCATCAGCAAATGTGTAAACTACGCCAGCGCTGTCAGCTAATTTTTTCAAAATCGGACCAACAACGTTGTCCGCCTCAATATTTAGCATCGCAACATGCTTACCATTTTGAATCCCAAGGTAAGCTACCATAGCCCCGATTTCAGGTACGCCTGTTGCCTCAATGATACAATCAATGTCGGTCAATGGAACAATTGAGGCGTCTTGTGTAATTACTGGTTGGTTTCTGGAAATTGCTTGATTCGCAATGTGGGGGCTTTCGGCAACGCATATTTCTTCGCGATCGATTTGATTATTGGCATAAGCGGCATAAGCACTTTCTAACAAAATGTCTGCAATTATTGAAACCTCCATACCTCGCATACCAAAGATCTGGTTTGTAACACCTTTGCCCATTCGACCTGACCCAACGATTGCTACTTTTATTTTCTTGCCTTGAGCGTCTAGTTCCCTTAATCTTTCATGTAAACGTCCATTTATTTTTGTGTTCACAGTTTTTCCTTGAAGATTTTTTTCCTTATATAATTGTTTTAATATTCTGCTAATTATCCAATTTTGGTTCCCCTTAATGGTGGATCTCGCGTGTCAGGGTGACAATAAGCAGAGATTCCAGAAATATAAACCATCTCTCCATAATAAATCCGGTGATAGTCTTTTTCTTTATAATAAGTTTGGATTTTTGAGTGAAGAAAGTGACTGGGATTTATATCCTCCCAGTAAATCTTTTTGCATTCTACAGATAATTCAGCTTCTTCATAAATTGGTGCAGATACGATGGATGAGGCAACCGGGGTAAGAATAGATTTTTCAAACTTATTGGTATCACGCCCAGAAACGGACCCAAAAAAAGCAAGCTCCTTCCGGTACTTCCTTGGAAATGCGCAAAGCGTAAATGTGTCATATGATTCCATATATTCGAAGGTAAAGCGAGTTGGTCGAACCATAACCATAGCCACAGGTAGCCCCCAAATTACGCCAAAATTACCCCATCCTACAGTCATTGAGTTGTATTTCCCCGTTGAGAAATTTCCACAAGTAAGGAGTTGCCATATATCTTCCCAACCATGGTAGGTGTTGAAATTAAAATCTTCGATATGTATCGGCATTCGGTCCATGACGGAATCAGCTTATGCAATAAACTACAAATTCAGATAAAATAATATTTGATTACGTAGCTGTATGAAAGTTACATTATTCAAGATCACAAGGTAAAAAAACCTCAAGATGAATTCGTTTTTACAACCTAGCAGTTGCTAAGCATGCCCTTATTACGCAAAGTTAGATCCTAGATCTTTGATGGTCTGAAGAAAATTATATTTATTTTGATCTTGATATTTGTAAATTTACTGACTTACCGGTGTACTTCGTATGTAAAAACAGTTCTATCACCTCGATGGTAAGCTATGAAATATTCAACCGGCTTTCCATCAGACGAAAAACTGACACCATCTAAAATAATGAGGGGAGTGTATATATTCACACCCAAATATTCCGCTTGACGTTCATCAGCTGCCACAGCACTAACTGAACGATTGCCAGTTAGTAATTCAACACCGTACTGTCCCTCAAGCAACTTGTAAAGAGATTGGGTCGTGAAATCTTCGGATATAATCCCCGGGCACAAATCGTAAGGTATAAAGTTTTTTACTATATACCTGGCGTCATCACCTATGAATCGAACCCGTTCTAATTCAAAAACCTCAGTCCCCCATGGTATGCCTAACTTCTGGCTTACAATTCTAGAACATAATGATATTTTCTGGACTAAAACTTTGGTAATTGGAATGATACCAACCGCTTCCATTTGTTCATAGAATCCTTTGAACTCTTGGAAACTTCTCTCAATAATCCGGTTTTCGATAACAAATGTCCCTTTCCCCTTTACCGTTTTTAGCAAACCCTTATAGACTAAATCACTGATTGCAGCCCTGACTACTGTTCTGCTCACATCATATGCTTCGACCAATTCGTTTTCAGATGGGATGCATTCCCCAACTCGCCAAACATGATTTAGAATACCTTCTGATAATTTATCACTTAACTGTTGGTATAAAGGGATATCTAAATCTCGATCGATGTATGGTGACATATTTTTTACGGCGAAACTTGTAATGACAAGGTAGTAATAACAGACTTGTTATAATAACATATCACAAAATAAAATGCTTGTCAACTACATATTAGTTCACTCGGCTGAGCCAGAACGACTAGCTAGATAATTCCACGATTGAAAGGTAGCCACTTCATCGTAGATTTTCTTACGATATTTGATAAAATTTTGTTTCTACAAGCCATTGCATTCTATTCTTTAAGGATTATCAATATGAAAAAACCACTACATCTCTCCACCTTCTCAATCGTCGGACATGACCCAGAAGCCAAGGAGTGGGGGATCGCTGTCCAATCTAAATTTCTAGGCGTGGGCGCGGTTGTCCCTTGGGCTCAAGCCGGTGTTGGGGCAATAGCAACCCAATCTTATGCCAATACCTCCTTCGGACCAAAAGGACTGGCTTTACTGGGTCAAGGCTTGAGTGCCCAAGAAACACTCGATCGCCTGGTTGCCGATGACGAGGGGCGTGCCCAACGACAGGTAGGCATCGTGGATGCCTCGGGTCGAGGAGCAACTTATACCGGCAGCGAGTGCCACGACTGGGCGGGGGGTCTTACAGGTCCAAACTATGCCGCTCAAGGCAACATCCTGGTAAACGCAGCAACGGTGGAAGCGATGGCGCAGACCTTTGAGACCGTCCAGGGGGACTTATCTGACCGGCTGGTTGCCGCACTGGCTGCTGGCCAGGTAGCGGGTGGTGACCGCCGCGGCCAGCAGTCCGCTGCAATCCTGGTCGTGCGTGCTGAAGGTGGCTATGGCGGTTACAATGATCGCTACATGGATTTGCGGGTGGATGACGATCCCGCGCCAATCGAACGACTTAAAGCTTTAGTCGATCTGCACCACCTGTTCTTCAAGCCACCTGCTCCCGAAGAGATGGTGGAAATAAAAGGCGAGGTAGCGCATCAGGTGCAACGCATCTTGCGCTGGTCAGGTTACAGCGAGGTTGACGAAACCGGCGAATTGGATCCCAAAACCCGGCAAGCACTTCGGACTTTGATTGGGAACGAGAACTTCGAAGAACGCTTTGATGAGCAAGGTGGGCGGATCAGCACCCAGGTAGTGGAGATCCTGAGGAATAGGTTCGATAAAAAGAACCGCTAAAATACAATAAATCTGATCCACACCAGGTTCCTGACGGGTTCATAAGTAGCAATTTCCCCCGTAGCCGAGATTTCCAAATCTCGCTTCCCGCATCGACCACCCATGCGGGATATGGATATCCCGGCTGCAACCCTTCCACCCCCCCCTTTCGTAGCCGAGATTTCCAAATCTCGCTTCACGCATCGACCACCCTTGCGGGATATGGATATTCCGGCTACAACCCTTCCACCCCCCCCCTTTCGTAGCCAAGATTTCCAAATCTCGCTTCCCGCATCGACCACCCATGCGGGATATAGAGTTTCCGGCTGCAACCCTTCCTAACTCCTCTATTGTTTATATTCAAATCTACTTTTCGTATCAATCCGACACTTAATCGAACCTCAAACATTTCTTAACAACTTCTAAATAACTTTCTGGGATACTCTGCCTGGAAGAAACCAATTTTCCTGGAGCTGAAACCATGACATCGCAATTATTTACCAGGCTGCACGACCTTACATATCCCATCGCCAAGAATATTCATGACCGGAACTGGGATCAATACACCAACCGGATTGTTACAAAATTGACCAGAACTCTGGATCATTATGCACCGATTACGTTGGATGAAATGAAATGTGTAGCCTTGTTGGATCGTATGGACACAAAGTTTGTGTTCCACATCGACACCTTATACCAGGTGCTTGCGAACTTAGCCGACCGTTATCAAATTCTTCAGATCGCAGATCATCGAATCCACACGTACCGCAACCTTTATTTCGATACCCCGCAGCTTGACATGTTCAACCAACACCAGCGTCAACAACGGGATCGTTACAAAGTACGTTGCCGGGCATATACGGATACCCAGCTCACATTCCTGGAGGTCAAGTTGAAGAATAATTTTGACCGCACCATAAAAAGCCGCTTAGAAACGAGCAGCTTCATTGAGGAATTGCCCGGAATTTATGACGAATTTCTAAGCATGAAATACCCCGGAGACTCTCAAAATCTTAAACCTGTCCTGTGGAATGACTTTTCACGCCTTACCCTGGTCGATAGGACCTCAATCGAACGCCTGACAATAGACGTTAACTTGGGATTCTCGGACGGTTGGGCAAGGATAGGGTTGCCTGGATTGGTAGTAGCAGAAGTTAAGCAGGAGAACTTCTCTGTCCATTCGGATTTTATGGTTCAAATGCGCACATTGGGGGTTCAGCCACGACGCTTCAGCAAATACTGTATGGGTATCCCTACCTTCTACCCCCAGGTTAAAGCCAACAGGTTCAAACCTCGTGTCATACTGATCGAGCGAATAATGAACCAAGGAGGACAAAATGGAAACATTCATGGAACCATTCGCTGAGATATTATTGAGTTTTGTCTTTAACTTCATCGTAGTCTTTACCATCATCCGCTTTATTTATTACCCGCAAACCAGGGATAAGGACTATGTCTTCACGTTCTTCGCCTTCAACACCATCATCTTCTTCGTCCTTCGGCTGCTCAGCAGCATCAACTTGAGTATAGGATTTGGTTTTGGCTTGTTTGCTATCTTTTCCGTCCTGCGCTATCGCACCAACCCTATCCCGATTCGGGAGATGACTTACATTTTCATCATCATCGCTTTGCCAGTGATGAACTCCATCCTGCTCAGTGAGAATGGTTTTGTCCCTTTGCTGGTAGCAAACCTTCTGATTGTCCTGATACTTTTCATTATCGAACGAGGCTGGGGGTTCAAGTTCCTTGCCCACCAGACCATTATCTATGAAAAGATCGAACTGATCAAACCTGAAAACCGGCAACTTCTCCTGGAAGATTTACACCAGCGGACCGGATATGCCATTACAAGGCTTGAGATCGGAGCCATTGACTTTCTTCGGGATACTGCAAAGATCGAAATTTTTTATGAGCAAACCACCTAGAAATGTATTTGGCATCGAGATATAAAACTCCTTATGATTTTTCAAAAATCGTCCTTATTGACATCTTGATGAGATCCTGTAAAAAACGGAAAGGTGAAATAGCCTCTTTTGCTCCGAGACTGAGAATCTAGACCCCTTGTAGAATAGCCGTGGTAAAGTGGAAATTTTATTCAAACCATTTGATCCCGTTAACCGTAGGATAAAATAGGGAAAAATTATGAAATCAAAGAAAAACCACTTCCTCATGATCTTTATCCTCCTTCTGACTGCTTGCAGTTCTGTCAATGCCCTGGAAGGAAGGGAATATCTATCAGAGACAGGGATATCGACTGTTTCGGATATTGATACCACGAACGAACCAGAGTCCGATGAAAATATCGCGGCTGCAAGTATAGAAACTGAATCGCGGGAAAAAACCTCCGATCCTGGTCAAGAGATTGAACTGGTTTCTGATGGTTCTTCACGCCCGGAAGGATGGCAGGAAGAAACTCATGGGAATGACATTAATCCCAATTATGAAGTCGTTTTTCCCCAGGACCAGGTCAACCGCCTGGATATCACCATCGATCCTGAAGGATGGGCAACCATGATGGCAGACATGACTTCCCTCTATGGTGAGTTTGGCAGTCAACCACTCAGAAATTTTCCCCGCCAAGGAAATGCTGACCAGCCTCAGGATGAAGGACAATTTCCTTTTGAGGGCGAACTTCCTGAAGGCGAATGGCCGCCGGAAGGCGAATGGCCGCCGGAAGGCGGATGGCCGCCGGATGACCAAATACCGCCGGAAGGTGCATTTCCACCAGGTGGTGAATGGCTTCCTGAAGGCGTATTACCACCAGGCGGTGAAAAGCCTCCAAAAGGAGATTTTCCCCAGGAAGGTGGGCAGCCTGGTAGGGATGGGATGGGTCCCGGTGGGATGATGGAAGGCGATGATAATAATCCTGTCTGGGTGACAGCTTCGGTTGAATTTAATGGGGAGACCTGGAATTACGTCGGTATCCGTTTCAAAGGCAACTCTTCTCTCTTCTCTTCCTGGGGTGGTGGGAACTTGAAGCTGCCTCTGAAGCTGGATTTCGACCAGTTCGAGGATGAGTACCCCGAGGTCGATGACCAACGATTTTACGGGTTCAAGCAGTTAAGCCTCGCCAGTAACTTCCATGATAACTCCTTCCTGCGTGAGAAAGTAGCAGCAGATATTTTCCGAGAAGCCGGTGTCCCTTCCGCCCAGACTGCTTTCTACCAGGTGTACATCGATTATGGCGAGGGACCAATCTACTTTGGTCTCTACACAATGGTCGAAGTTGTAGATGATACCGTAATCGAAACGCAGTTCTCGGACAATGGCGGTAATGTTTACAAGCCCAGCGGACAAGGTGCCAGCTTTGCTCCTGGTACTTTCAGCGAGAAGTCCTTCGATAAAGAGACCAACCAGGATGAAGCCGACTGGAGCGATGTCCTGGCACTGTACGAAGCCCTCCATGCTGTATCGAGGACCTCTGACCCAAAGACCTGGCGCGCAGGTCTTGAAGCTGTTTTCGACGTAGATGGATTCTTGAGATGGCTGGCAGTCAACACCATCATCCAGAACTGGGATACTTACGGCGTTATGTCTCATAACTACTATCTCTACAACAACCCGGCTACTGGGAAATTGACCTGGATCCCCTGGGATAACAACGAGTCCCTGAAACAAGGACAAGGATTCAGGCGTGGTTCAACCTCAATAAACATGGAAGAGGTGAATGAGAATTGGCCCCTCATAAGCTATCTACTGGATGATGCCGAATATCAGGCGATCTATGCAGCTTACGTGGAGGAAATAATTGAAAATGTTTTCTACCCCGAGAAGATGGAATTGCTGTACCAGAAACTCCATGAATTGATCCGTCCTTTCGTGATTGGTCCCGATGGCGAGATTGAAGGTTACACAAACCTTGAATCGGATACCGCTTTCGAAGACTCCCTCACCACCCTGGTACAACATACCCAAAGCCGTTATGAAGCTGCAATAGCCTACCTTAAAAGCCTGGAGTAGCCTACAGAAAAAATCAATGACCCTAAAAAGAAGATTTCCCTTAGCCCTCAGGCCTGGACTCGTTGCATTCACTGGTACCTTCAGCCCATTTACCAAAAATAAGACTATTGGGAGTCCGCTGCCCACACCTGCTGAAATTCTGGATCAAACCAACCGCTGCCTCAAGGACGGCGACCCGTCTGATTATCCCACCGGTCACGGTCCTCAGGGAGATTTCATCCGCATCCAGAACTACGCCCGGTGCGTCCGTACCACCAGGCCAGGTGATATTTCCTCCTCATTCGAAATTATATTCATCACCTGGTCAATCAGAGCACTTCCAGAGCAATAGTCCCTGGTGAGATGATCCCTAACTACCAATCTCGGATCAACATCACATACATCAGGTAAAATAATAAAATGACCAAAACAATCCTCATCGTCGACGATAAAGCCAGTTTCCGAAAGTTGGTTCAAGAATACCTGACCGAGCAAGGCTACCGGGTGGTTTGCGCAGCGAACGGACGCGAAGCGCTTTACACTGTCCGTAATGAGACCCCCGACCTGGTCCTGCTCGATATTATGATGCCCGAAATGGATGGTTTTGAATTCATTGGTACCTTTCGCCGGGAACGAAACACTCCCATTATCCTGCTCACAGCCAGGTTGGAAGAATCCGACAAGGTGATCGGGTTGGAATTAGGGGCGGACGATTATGTCACCAAGCCTTTTGGGATGCGAGAACTCGTAGCGCGAATTCGAGCGGTCCTGCGTAGGGCTTCAGCGGAGGTAGACCTTTCGGAAGTCCTTCGGGTTGGAGGGGTCACCCTGGACAGGACCTCCAGACAAGTTCAAATTGACGACCTACCCGTCCACCTGACCCCTTCCGAGTTCGACCTGCTGGCAATCTTGATGACCTCTCCTGGCAGGGTTTACTCCCGGATGGACTTGTTGGAAGAGCTCCAGGGCACTGCCTTTGAAGGCATCGCCCGTACCATCGATGTCCATATCAGCAATTTGCGGACCAAAATTGAACCCGATCCTGCGAACCCAATCTATATTGAGACAGTGTATGGTTTGGGTTATCGTTTTTGTAAAGATATCATAAGCTGAGAAACTTCCATGTCCCACTCACTTAGCACCAGGTTGATCCTGGCTTTTATCATCGTCAGCGTGGTCGGGGTATTGCTTGCAGTTGTGATCACCCGCTGGTTGACAGCGCGAGAATTTCAGCAATTGGTCAATGAACAATCTCAGACATTTTTCATAGAATTTGCAGGCAGTTATTACGAAGCGACTGGAAGCTGGCAAGGTGTGGCAGAATATTTTTTTAGCGCTCCACGCATCAGGATACCAGTTCAACCTGCCCATCCACCAGGCGAACAAGCACCCCAGTTTAATTACACCTATGCCCTGGCTGATCAGGATGGAAGGATTGTCGTTCCCGCTCGAGATTTCAAGCTGGGAGAAGTTATCCCCAAAAGTGTCCTTGCCAATGGTGTGCCGTTAGAGGTGGATGGAAAAATCGTCGGTACGATTCTGGCAACTGGACATCCGCCTGCCCTGGACCCTCGCGAACAGATCTACCTGGACCGTTCGAACCGGGTCCTATCCTATGCTGCCGTGGGAGCAGTTCTTGTCGCCCTGGTGTTGGGCATCATCCTGACCCGATCATTGACAAACCCTTTGCGAGAACTGACCCAGGCAATCCAAAGGATGTCAAGGGGCGAGTTGGGACAGCAGGTCCCTGTTCGTTCAAAAGATGAAATAGGCACCCTGGCGAAGACTTTTAACCAAATGAGTGCTGATTTAGCTCGACTGAACGATCAGCGGGAACAGATGACCGCTGATATTGCCCACGATTTGCGCACCCCACTCACCGTCTTGGGTGGATACCTGGAAGCGATGCAGGAGGGGGTGCTGGAGCCAACTCCAGAACGTCTAGAGACCATGCACACTGAAATCCAGGGATTGATTCGTCTTGTCGAAGACCTCCGCACCCTCTCTCTGGCAGACGCAGGTATCCTGGAATTGGACCAGCAGCTGGTAGAACCCAAGACCTTGTTAGCACGTGCTGCCTCAGCCTTTGATCATCAAGCCCAAAAACGCGAAATTGATCTACAGGTAGAAACACACCCCTCCTTGATAAAAGTTTGGGTGGATCCTGAGCGTTTCTACCAGGTATTAAGCAATCTGGTTACCAATGCCTTAAGACACACCAATCCTGGCGGTCAAATCATCCTCGCAGCAAGACCAGAAAAAGGCGCGGTTATTTTCACCGTTCGAGATACTGGTCAAGGCATCCCAGTAAAGGACCTTCCTTTTGTCTTCGATCGACTCTACCGGGTCAGTAAGGCTCGCGAACAAACCGGAGCGGAAACCGGCCTGGGACTGGCGATCGCCAAATCAATTATCGAAGCTCACGGGGGGACAATTTCTGCCCAGAGTAAAGGGGAAGGGAAAGGCAGCCAGTTTTCCATCCGGCTGCCAGTAACCTGATCAGGTACTCGAATAGCTGAGGCAAAGGTTCAAACATAAAGGACAAGATTGGAAATCAAACTGCCTGATAATGAGAAATGGCGCATAGGCGGGGCAGGAATTGTAGTCCAACAGTAGAAAATGCTCAGGGTACGCCACACCTACAGGATAAGACAGGGCTTTTGGGCACTGCCTCGAGGGGTTTACAGGTTTTATCGAAAGATTGGATCAATGTGTAGATAGGTAGATCAGGGAGGATTGTGAGTTGGAGACTGATGTGGGTAGACATCTTCGGTCTGGTATCCCGGTGTGGTTCATATGCGGGTGTTGCTTTTGTGGTTTTCCATTTATCACCAATCTGGTATCCGATCAACAGCAAGAATCCGCAGGCAATCCTTCTCAAGAATTATAAACATTTTCTTAATCACATTTTTACAACTTCTAAATAAACCTGTTCTACAATGGGGATAAATTATTCGCCTGGTGAGCAATACTCATTTATCACAAGCAGAATCTAAACAGAAAAGCAAAGGAATGAATAAAATACATCTATCTACAAAAATAATAACCTCTTTGATCATGGTTATAATCCTGGCAGCATGCCAAAACAGGATTGAGACCGGATCAACTTCATCCGACCAGGTTTCACAGGATGAGTCAAGTGTGTCTGCGGCAATGGACGCTCTCCAGGAATCAGACTTGGGCTCGGTAACAACAGCATCCACTGCAGAAGGTGAAACGACTGAGACCCCTCCAGCGGCGTCTGTAGCTGATGCTCTTGCAGAAAACAGCGATTACCACGAATCTGCAGTGGATAAAGTGTGGGACAGCAAGGACGTAATCCAAATTGCCTTGGAAGGGGACACGGCTTCTTCGAATGGGAAGGGCGTCACGGTCGATGGAGGCGTTGTAACCATCACCACCCCTGGTACTTACAGCTTGAGTGGCTCCTTAGTGGATGGTCAGATCATCGTGGACACCAAGGGAGAAGTGGACGAAGGGAGCACAGTCAGGTTGATCCTCAACGGAGTAACGCTTGCCAATACCGTCACTGCACCAATCAATATTGTACAGGCAGAAAAAACCATCATCACCCTGGCAGAGAACACCCAAAATAGCGTGTCCGGTGGCTCAAACCTTGCCGACACAGATGCAGGGTACCTCAACGCGGCAATTTACAGTGCTGACGACCTTACCATCTCTGGCAGCGGGTCGTTGCTAGTCGATGGGACAGGTCAAGATGGGATAACGTGCAAAGATGGTCTGATCCTTGCTGGAGGTGAGATAACCGTAAACGCGGTCGACGACGGTATCCGGGGAAAGGATTACCTGGTTGTAAAGTCGGGTGTAATCACAGTCGATGCCCAAGGGGATGGTTTAAAATCTGATAACGACCAGGATGATGAACAGGGATATATCTACATTGAGGACGGCACCCTGGATATCACCTCAGGTGGTGATGCCATCTATGCCCAAACCGATGTACTGATTTCGGGTGGGACTTTCACCCTGGTCACAGGGGGTGGGAGCAGCCTCGCATTCGACCCATCCCTTTCCGCTAAGGGGATCAAGGCGGATGTCCAGGTAAATATTGATGGTGGAAGCTTCGACATAAATGCTGCCGATGATGCTGTTCACTCCAATGACAATATAGTCATTAATGATGGTACCTTTATGATTGCAACCGGCGATGATGGCTTCCATGCTGACTCTTTATTGGAAATTAATGGGGGCTCGATTCGCATTACTGAATCCTATGAGGGCTTAGAAAGCGCCGTAATCAATATCAACGGTGGAGAGATCTATATCAGCGCTGAAGATGACGGTATTAATATCGTTGGAGGGGTGGACGGTTCCGGTATGATGATGCCTGGTCAAGGCATGGGAGGCAGGACACCACCCGGAGGGGATTTTACACAAGGGGATAGGACACCACCAGAGGGTGAGTTGCCTGAAGATGGTCGACCAGTCCTGGGAGAGATGCCTCAGGGCGGTTGGCCTGGCCAGGATAATTTTGCTTATACCGGCAGCAACCTTCTCTCGATCAATGGCGGCTATGTCCTGATCGATGCCGGCGGGGATGGCATCGATGCCAACGGCTCGATTAAAATGACGGATGGTGTCGTCCTGGTCAATGGACCGACCGAAAATATGAATGGCGCTTTGGACTGTATTGGTTCTTTTACAATCAGCGGCGGATTCCTGGTCGCGGCGGGAAGTGCCGGCATGGCGGAGGCACCTGATGATAGCTCCACCCAGCCATCGCTGCTGCTCAACTTCACCAATCCCCAACAAGCGGGTACCCTGGTTCACATTCGAACCAGTGCTGGTGCGGAAATCCTAACCTTTGCACCATCCAAAACCTATCAATCGATTGCCTTCTCCTCGGTAGATCTCGTTGAAGGTGAGATGTACGAAGTTTATCTCGGTGGCACCTCAACAGGGATAGAGGCTGATGGCCTGTATCAAGATGGTGTCGTCACAGCCGGTGCCCAATATACCAGTTTTTCAATTTCCGAAATTCTAACCAGGATTGGTCAACGAATAAGAAGATAGGAGGTGCTGCTTATCGAAAGATTAGTATCATCGTTGGACGCACTTGTAACCTCCACAGCACCGGATTGGAGTTCCCTCAGATACATTCAACCTTTATCGCCCAGAAGAAGAATTTTTACTGGGTCTAGAAAATCATCCGGGATGTTATCAAAGGATAAAAATAATTGGCATACTTTTAAAGAGTATCACTGGTATGCCATGGTTCAAGAATTGCTTATTAGTGGTTGATTCGAAAATTTTGGAATAAAAATGTTGATATTCCCATTTGGTCCTAGAAACCAAACGGACTTTAGTTACTTCACTGATAGGTAATAACTCTATTATTGATTTTTCTTTAGGTATGAATCCAAATCAAAATTTCCGCTGTTAAATTCCACAAGTTTTACCCAATTAATAGATCCATCTGCGTCACAATACTTGTCTATGAATTCTTTGGAAAACCGATTTTCAACTTTAGCTTTACCTTTATCAAATACATCATTGTGTTCTTTTGCGCGATAGCCAATTGGTTCAATTATTTCTGTATATAAATCTTCATTTTCACTTATCAAGTACCAAAAATTCTGACCGACCACCTTAAGATAACCACGCAGATAGTTTGCTTTTGTTTTACCATAGCATATGCCAAGTACAGGTTGAACATTTTTAGTAATTCGTGACTGCTTAACACGTTTTACGGCATTTTGCAAATCTTCTTCAAGTTTTCTCTGTTGAGAACTATTTCCCCAGTTTGGTCCAGACTTCACGGAAACGATGTAATGAATATCATTATTTTCGAACTCCATATCGACACCAGGTGAAGATGATTTATAACCCCCGCAGGTTTGACTTGCGATGAAGATAGCTAGGTCTTCTAAAAAATCACCAAATAGTTTCTCTTCAGAGGACGAAAGGAAAGCAGCAAGAATTTCTTAAATCAACTCAGAGGCAGTTTCGATATTCTTAGCTTTGAATAAGTAGGGATTCTTCTTAAGCAATTTCGAAAGCTTCAATTCTTCCAACAAGCTAATTCTCCGGTTGTGAAAATAAACGATATTCTCATTAGCGAATTCGTTAACATTATCCAGAAGCAAAGTCTTCATTATTTATCTCCACATTGTAGGTTGCTTGTTCATCCAACAATCGAGGTTGAATTTGCATTATTCGATTTTTAGCATGCTGACAATATTCTTTATTTATATCAATGCCCACATAATTGCGTCTCAATTTTATTGCAGCTACTGCTGTTGTACCTGAACCGATAAATGGGTCAAACACAATATCATCCGGCTTGGTAAATAGTCGAATAAACCACATTGGTAAGTCCTCTGGAAATGCGGCACTATGATTTCGATTTGAACATTCAGTAGCCATATGGATTACATTCGTAGGATATACCATATCCCTTCCAACCCAATTCGATACATTTTTACCAAAACCGCTTTCGACTTTTGATTCATCTCGTGTCTTGTCAGTTTCGCTTAAGTTATTCAAACGTGTTTTAGCCCAATCTCCTACAGGAACCATAACTTCTTCCTGAAACATATTGAATTTACGATGCTTGTTAAACTGCAAAAGCCTTTCCCATGAATCTCGAAAACGATTAGGCCATTTTCCAGGGAAAGAATTTTTCTTGTGCCACATAAATTCTTCTGTCCACAACCACCCTTGTTCTCTCATCTTCAGAATCAATTCAATTACGTATATATGGCGCTCTCCTTTGACAACTCGCTCTTTGATATTTAGTACGAAAGTACCTGTAGGTTTTAGAACACGTAAAAATTGTTCTGCCTTAGGAAGAAACCAATCAACATAATCATTTGGTTTTACACCACCATATGTATTTGATCTTTGATCCGCATAGGGAGGTGAAGTGAAGATTAAATCAATAGAATTTTCAGGCCATTCTTTTAATATTTTTTCACAATCGCCCTGAATTATTTTATTCACAAAATTCATGCTAATATTCCTATAAATTGGGATATGAACATTTATTCTATTATACACCATTTGGTTTCATAATCATGAAGCCTGTAATATTTTTTTAGCTGTTGGATTTAGAAGAAATAGTAGCGTTTCTCAACGAATTCATCACCCTGGATCACAAAGCATCCATTTCGAAGAGATTCCCGGTAATGATCATGGTCAACGATGGCGAAAAACATGGACCAAATCCCATCGCCACTTGCAAAGTCGGCTTCCATCCCACATATGCACCACGGCATCCACTTCGATCCCTCTTGGCGGTTTTATGTATAGGCAGCCCAATACTTCTTCTTCATCCAGGGAGATGTCGGTGTACGCAAATGCCTTTCGCTCCTCAAACTCCTGCTGGTGCATCTCCAGGTCCCTATTATTTTAATCGATCGTGAACCCCTCTCAGGGCCATCCACCACCAAACATGTAACGCAGCAACTTCTGGCTTTCGATCACCGCCTCATAGCCTTCTCCACATCCTCAACCGACAGCATCCGTAGCCGAAAGTAGTCAGTCTCTAACATCGCAGGGATTATAAAATCATCGCTAATTAATAGCGTTTTTTCCATGGCTCAAACCTTTTCTCATATTCCTTTAATTTTTCAGATAAAGTAGGATATACCTCCACTCGCGTCAACAATGAATGAACGCTGTAGTAATTAAGCAGCTCTCTATCAAGAGGTTTGCATAAGGACAGAGATCAGCAGCCCGGCCGGGACCACGGAATTTAACAAAATTTTCAGCAACAGCGCAAGGTTAGCAGTTTTCTCGGATTACGCGGGTAAGATACCTCAACGACTCCTGGACTTCTGGTAGATTGACCAAATCAAACTTGACCAGAGAATAAGGGACTAGCGGTGCATTATATAGCATCCATGCCATCTCAGCCTCCCCGGTCCTGCCATATCTGGGTGGACATTTGCCGATACTTGGAATGGTCCTTCGAACGACTGGTGCTGGAGCACCTTTCGGACGATCACATGGATTCCTGAGTCCTCCACTTTAAGGCCAATCTCCGCCAAGAAACCGAGTTTGTACAGGGGGTGTCCTGATAGAATATGGGACTTCAAAACTGGATTAGGCTAACCGGTAAGTTCAGAAATCAATTCTTGAATTTTAGAGTCTGCTAAGGCAGCTTGCTAACCCTGGAGAACGCTGGCGCTTTCTGGATCCTGCTTAAGAAGATCAAGACGGATACAATATGCTGCCCAAGGTTCTCCGGTCAATAACCAACTTCTCAGGTTTGAATCTATCTTAACTCCTGGGATATAGATGATAACAAACTCATGAATTATATTAAAATATTAAACAAGGATGGTTTTCGCACCGGTTACCCGCTCAATCTCCTCCCTGAACTCATTTAGGCTTTCCATCCGAAAGGCGCTTCGTCTTCCAGCTGGGGTCCCAAGGACAACCATATCTGCCCCTTCTGCTAACACAGCCTCGATAATCTCTTCGTGAACAACACCTCTCCGGGTCACTGTTCTAGCATCCACACCCTGTTCCTCAGCCATTTCCTTTGCCATTAACAGGAAGAATCTCCCCATCTGATCCAGCTCACTATCAATATCAACCACGATCGGTGATGCAGTCTTATCCAGGAAGTGCAGATCGATAACATATAGGAAGACAATGGAATCACCACTTTTTTTTGCCAGGGCAATGGCAGCCTGCTGAGTTTTATAACTTGTCTCTCCACCTCTCGTAGCGCATAAAATCAAGCCCATCCAGGCACCTCCTCTTTTCCAAAAGGAACGATTACCATACTCATAAGAAAAATTTTAATACCGCAACAGCAACCAAAGCGAAGCGATAATCAAGGTCAGAATCGTTACTGGAACTCCATCCCGGACAAACCGTACAAAAGACATCCGGATCCCTGCCTGGGCTAACAAACCGACCGCAACTATGTTTGGTGCTGAACCAAGATAAGTGGCATTACCTCCAAGGTCAGCGCCTAGAATTAAAGCCCAATAAACGATGCGGCTTCCACCACCACCAGTGATATTCTCTGTCAGGATATCCGCCACTGGAAGGGCTGCCACGGTAAAAGGAATATTCGCCACGATTCCAGAGGCGATACCGGATATCCAGGTTACAAGCATTGCTGCCCGATCCAGGCTGTCACCAGATAGGAGGACGATTTGAGATGCCAGGTAATCCATCGCCCCGGTCGCTTCCATCCCACCTACCACAATAAATAAACCGATAAAGAAGAGCAGGGTGGTCCAATCCACCTGGCGGAGCATGTGATGCATGTCCGGTTTAACCCAAATGATCAATAAAGTTGCACCACTCATTGCCACGACTGCTGGTGGCATATGGTCGAATAAGTCCGCAACAAAAAAACCAACAAAGGTCAGGCAGGCGATGATCGTGGCTTTCCATAGTGTCCTCGGATTAGCAATCTGGGCTTCACTCTCCAGTTGCTCGGTCAATGTCTTTGAAACCTTTCGACTTGCATCCCCGTATTCCACCCTGTATTGGAGCCAGTTCACCAATAACAATGCTGCCATGCAAATTAAGGCAACTGGTGCCATATTAACCAGGTAGCTACCGAAACTCAGATTGAGATGAGATCCGACAATGGTGCTGGGTGGATCGCCGATCAATGTCGCTGCGCCCCCTATGTTCGATGCCAAAACTTCCGGGATGACGATCGCCAATGGATTCAGTCCAATAGCGGCTGCGATTTGGATGGATAATGGCACCAGCATCAAGATCGCGGTGACATCGTTCAGAAAGGCGGAAGTGATCCCAGTCAGAAGGATCAGCGCCACAGCGATCGCCCAGGTATTCCCCCTCGCCGCTGTATACAGGCGGAATGCCAACCATTTAAAAACATTGGTCTCATCAAGGATCGCCATGAAGATCATCATCCCCATAATGAGGAAGATCACGTTCCAATCCACCACCGACATAGCTTCCTCAAAGGTCAGAATTTGGAGGCTAGGATGGAGGGAACCACCGATATAAGTCAGTAAAAAGACAACCATCGCTCCCAATAACGCAGCCGCGGTCTCGTGCAGCAGGTGGAAAGAAATCGCTACGAATATTACCAGGAAGATAACTGTCGAGACAATCATCCCGACTCCCACTGATGGTTCTAATCCTGTAGATTGGGAGAGGATGGAAGAAAGAATGTTTACGGGTATAATCATGAAATGTGGTCGACTTTAAAAAATTATCGAATTGAATTATATATATTATACATTCATTTGTAATGAGTTCGGTTGAATTTCATCAAAATGGGACAAATTGGAATGGAATATCTCCTTTCATATAAATCAGACAGTTATAAGAAAAAATAAAATCATTCGACCCTGATCAGTTTCTCGATTAAAATAACTCTGATCTAGATTTGGATTATCCTTTCTGAAGTAAATCGGTTTAGAAAATCCATTTCTTGGTGATCGTTATGGGTTTCTGGATTACCTTGCAGAATAAGAAAAGGTATTTTTTGAAAGAAAAGGGCTCTGTTTCAGAGAATTTAGCGATAATATGAACAAGTTTGCTGTCAGTGCATTTGTAGTTATCTTCGATAAGAAAGGCCGGGTGCTGCTCAGCCACCGGCGTACCCTGGATGTATGGAACTTGCCTGGAGGCAGCGTGGAGTTTGGTGAGCTTCCGACCGATGCTGCCATCCGGGAGGTAAAAGAAGAGACCGGCTTAAAGATAAAGATCGAGGAATTGGTCGGGGTTTACGGGCAACCCGATAAGGAAAAACTATCATTCGTGTTCATGGGGAAGATTGATGGCGGGAAACTGAAGCAGACCAAAGAAGCGGATATGCACCGATTCTTTAAACTCAAGCAAGTCCCCAAAAACACGATCCCCAAACACATCCGGCGTGTTCGAGATGCCGCCAACAACAAAGATCAACCTGTTTTTCGCCAAAAGAATTACCTTTCCACCCGTAAATTCCTCAAGAAGCTGAAGAAGAAAACCAAACAACAATACAATTGACATTCCCTTCGCAAATTTTCCTGGCAACAACGAAAAGTTCACCAAGGTTTTTTAGTGCTATCTGTCGTTTCTGTTCCTCAATACAAATAAACCAACGAACACTCAACCTCCCCCACATCCCTTAGAAACTTTGAGGTCGCCGTGATCCTCTTCGTCGCCAGATTGGCGATCGTGCCCCCCATCGTCATGCCTTTCTGGGGTAAATGATCTCCGCTGCACCTCCCATTCGAACGCTCTGCGTTGAATCCCCTTGTTTGGATGACCTTTTATAAGATAGATTAAGCACTTAATGTTCAAAAAACAAAGAAAAGAATCTCCACGCTCTCAGCAATGTGTAAAGCTAAGGTTTTGGCGATTGAAACTTTTAAAAACACGACAAATTGCCAGGGTGATCCACAGCTCCCTCTCGCGGTTCTTCGGTGTATCCGGTTCCTGTGCCTTGTTGTAGTTCACTTGCCATAAGCCATCTTCCCCCTGGTGTTCCAACAACCAGTCCAACCCCTTATGAACCTGTGCATCCTCCGCTGGCAGCCCTATCAAAGAGAGGGTGTCCAGGGCGGCGACCAGGTTGT
>CAZTJD010000018.1:1599-12566 GCA_964613985.1 uncultured Anaerolineales bacterium | reverse complement strand
TTCCACAGGCCATCTTCTTGCTGGTGCTCAATGAACCAGGCGATGGCCTGTTTCATATATTCGTCGTTGCAGGTCGGATCGATCAAAGAAATCGAATCAAGCGCGGCTAGACGATGGTTCCACCAGAAGGGGTAATCGAACCGCACCCAGTAGCTGGCAGCCTGGTAAGAACTGTAAGCATCCTTCTCAAAGAACCTGGACTTCAACAGTGCTGCAGCTTTCTGTACCGCATCTGAATGGCGATAAGCCTCATGGGCAGCGAAAGCACGCAGTACCATCCCCGTCCAGTTATGCGAAAATGGTTTGCTCCGATCCGGCTCAACAGGGGGCACATCTTCCGTCACCAGCCCGTATTGAGTCTCACGGTTAAACTTGTGCGTGATCATGGGTACGCTCCAACCGCCATCCTCCTGCCGCATCTCTAACAGCCATTGGAATCCTTTCTCGATGCGGGGGTCCTCTCCATAACCGGCCTTGATCAGCAGCGCCATCAACGCCCCGGTGTAGTAGGTGGCATACTGGTTCCCGATCATGCCGCGTATGTCCCCCTGCTCCGTCTGGCAGGAGAAAATAAACTCAGCAGCGCTCTTGATCCTGGGTTCTTCCCGGTTGAACTCGTACTTATCGACCAGAACCCGGAACTGCTTCCAGGTCTCGATCAGGGTGTGGTTGGTAACCCCGTCCGGTTTGTGGCCTTTCCCTTTAATTTGACCCTTGATGTTCTGGTCGTATTTACCAAACCTCTGCCACAGAGAATGGATATCCAGCTGGTTCACATCAGAACCACTGCCCACGATTCCAACAAGAATCATCTCGGACTTATCAACAAAAACAGGTTCCATAATATATCTTCCTTTCACTAATTCCATACGAGAATCATCCAAAATTATATCGTCTGGCGCCACAATTTGTCTGTCTTTCTACCCGATACTTTTCCAAGGAGCAGGTCACACGACTAGACTCAACTACCGGCGGCAAACCACGTGCTGTACATCCCGTAGAAGAGGATCACTGCCTGTCAATGACTCGGGCAACGGGATTAAACGATCAAGGGATGAGTTTTCTAGTGATTACACCCCATGCTCAAAATGTTTTCCATCATTTTTCATTTTCCCCAACCAAAATCATTAGAAGTTCTAATCCACTCAACCCTACCAATAAAACCACCAATGCCCAAAGGAAAACCGTTCCTCGTATGGGCAGCCCTAGTCTGCCAAAGATTAACCAACCCATCAAAACCAAACCCCCGCACAAATTGATCGCCACAGCCCCACCCTTCCCCAATCCTACTGCCTTATTCCCCCCTCTCCTTCTGACCTCCACCAGTAAAGCAATCCCAATCCCGACCAGTACCCCACCCAGGATGCTGGCATAAAATGGCACCTCCACCATCGGCACTCCCAAAATGCTGCTCAGTTTTGGAAGTGGAACCAGCAACAGCAGCAGGATCCCCAGCATAAAATTCACTCCAGCATCCACCACCAGTACATTTTCTCGTTTCATCGCAATCCTCTCCTGCCATCCAGTATGAAGCGTCTTATCTCTCGTCACCACATCCCCAACCCCATTGAAATATAGACTTTGGTGGTGATCACTTCCTTGACGCGGGAGACAAAATCCTTTTTTCTAGCTCCATTAATCTTCTGAAATTCACTATTCTTGTTGAGTTCGTCACTCGTCCATTCTGTCACCGGGGCACCTCTTTCCTAACTCCATGATTAATTATGACCAACGATTGGATGGGGCACATAGGACTCTTCCAGGTAAACAACTTCTTCGGGCGTTAATCGGACCGACAATGATTCAACTGCGTTTTCAAGATGGGAGACTTTCGTTGCTCCGATCACAGGTACGACCACGGGTTCTTTCTGTAACAACCAGGCAAGAGCGATATGGGCTCGCGGCACACCGTGTTTTTCAGCAACCTCAGCCTGTCGTCCAACAACCAGTTTATCCACCTCTGCTGTGGATCCATATTTCAGCTTCGCAATAGGATCCGCTTCGAGGCGCTTGGTTGTTTCCGCCCAATCACGAGCTAATCTCCCTGATGCAAGCGGACTGTATGGCGTCACCGCAATTTTTTCTTCCGAACAAAGCGGCAGCATCTCCCGTTCCTCTTCACGGTAGATCAGGTTCAAGTGATTCTGCATTGACACAAATCGCGTCCATCCATGTTTCTCAGCCACATGAAGCGCTTTCTGGAACTGCCATGCATACATAGACGAAGCACCGATATATCTTGCCTTACCAGCTTTGAGGACATCATGCAAAGTCGCCATGGTCTCTTCGATCGGGGTGTTGTAATCCCAGCGATGAATAATGTAGAGATCGACAAAATCCGTGTTGAGGCGCTTAAGGCTATGATCGATTTCACTCAAGATGGCTTTTCGGGAAAGGCCGGAGCCATTCGGGCTTTGGCGCATTTTTGAGAAAACCTTTGTTGCGATCACCACTTCGTCCCGGTTGGCATAATCTTTCAATGCCCGTCCGAGAATTTCTTCGCTTTTCCCATAGGCATACACATTTGCCGTATCAAAAAAATTGATCCCTAAATCCAACGCCCTTTTTATAATCAAGCGGCTGCTTTCCTCATCAAGCGCCCATGGATTATGAAACCACCCCTCTGCAGTGCCAAAACTCATGCAGCCCAGACAAATCGGCGATACATCCAATCCGGTATTTCCAAGTTTTACATATTCCATTGTTTTCTCCTAAGACTTCATATTTTCAAGGTATGGGGCACCTCAAAATCCGCTTCATTGATAAAAGCATGATTTTTAAGATGCCAGTGCAATACCTCCAAATCAAGTTCGGTAATATCTCTCTCCTGCTGGTCAAGAGCTTCCCTGGACAAACGAGTGCCTGCTTGTGAATCTCTATTTAATACCTCATAGATAGGTTTCATATCGGTTGGTCTGCACTGGCAGTAATCTAGCATTGCTTCGATCGTCTTTCGGGGAGCCGTTCGCCAATTGTCGTATCGAATCGCCAACATCTCAATACCCATATCACAATATTGCATATATCGCTCCATGGACCTCAACCACATCAAAGATAACGCACCAGCATGGGAGAGGGATTGATTGGGGTCATACTGGGCAATTAAGGGTACCAATGGTCCCAGGATCTCACGTCTTTGCTTTTCAGCTGCCCTGCGTTCTTCGTCAGTCGCTGCAACGCCACGGCTATAAGCTCTCAAACCCGATCGCAACCATGTTTCAGCATGGCGATATAAAAAGAGATTTTTGGTATGCGGATAGAATTGATTTAACCAGTCACCGAGTTCTATGGTAAAACTTTGCCTTTTTACCACCCAGGCTGTTTCCGCTGCTGTTTTGCACAACAGGCACATGGTTGCCTTTAATAGGGCAATAAGGTCGTCTTCATTGGCTACTTTCGTATTACGAGCGATAACCAGCTGCGACAGTGTGTTAGGTTCTGATAAGTTAATGACACCCGGGATCTGAGTAAATATCTGGCTGGCCAGTGTAGACCCACAGCGACCAACAGAGTAGATTAAGATAAGGCGGTTATCATCGATAGATACGGATTGTGCCAGCTCGATCATGGTTTCGAAAGAGATTGTCAAAACCCGCTTGGCTTTTTCGTATTGAGTGATGAAGGTAAAGGGGGCTTGAGAGAGGTCAACATCTGCTGAGGTTTCAACAAACACAGCCCGGTTATCCTCAAAATCGAGACCGTATAAGGTAATATGAGGATTCTCCAAGATCTTTCCAACAGGTAATTGACCTGTTTTCCCTAAACGAAAATTCCTGATATCTGCCCGTCGAAAATTTGCCCGAGGTGGTCTGTCAATTATTTCGAAAGTGGTTGCGGTCATAGGCTATTTTCTTTCAACTGAATTGGGTTTTGAATAAGAGGATAAGACAGCCTGTCAAGAAACGCAAATTAACCTGTTTTTGGCTCTTACCCTGCCAGGTATTGTTCATCACTGACATGTTCCATCCAACCGGAAGAACGATCATCCGTTTTTTCCACAATAGCAATGTGAGTCATCGCCGTGGTTGGGGAAGCGCCGTGCCAGTGTTTTTCACCCGGCGCAAACTGGACAACGTCACCAGGGTGGATTTCCTCGACCGTGCAATCCCACCGCTGCACCCGCCCGCATCCAGCGGTCACAATCAGGGTTTGTCCAAGTGTATGAGTATGCCAGGCAGTCCGGGCACCTGGCTCGAATGTCACACTGACACCGAACACGCGAGCCGGGCTGGGAGCATCGAACAGGGGATCCATCCTTACAGTACCGGTAAACCAATCAGAAGGTCCTTTGCTGGAGGGTTGCGACCCATTTCGTTTGATTTCCATTTTTGAATCCTTTCACACTTTACCTTGCTTAACGACCAGTTTGTTTCTGCAGTTCTTTGGGGTAGCGATCCCCTAGTACTGTGATCTTTGAAATGGCATTTTTGATCCCCTGCAGATCGTCGGGAGTGAGTTCGATGGCAATTGATCCAATATTCTCATCCAAGCGGTGGAGTTTGCGGCTGCCCGGAATGGGAACAATCCATGGCTTTTGCGCTAGCAGCCAGGCGATCGCGATCTGAACGGGCGTTGCGCCCTTCTGTTCCCCGATCCTGGCCAGCAGATCTATGACCACCCGGTTGGCTTTGAGCGCTTCCGGCGTAAAGCGAGGCAGGCGGCTGCGGATATCAACACTGGCAAAGGTCGTGTTTTCGTCGATCTTTCCCGTGAGGTAGCCTCGGCCTAGTGGGCTGAACGGCACGAAACCAATCCCGAGTTCCTCGCAGGCAGGCAGTATTTCCGCTTCAACGGTTCGCCACCATAGCGAGTATTCGCTCTGAACTACTGCCACTGGCTGGACTGCGTGGGCGCGACGGATGGTTGCTGCGCCTGCCTCAGAAAGTCCGAAATGCTTCACCTTACCTGCCTGGATCAGGTCCTTCACAGTACCGGCAACATCCTCGATGGGTACATCCGGGTCAACCCGGTGTTGATAGAACAGATCGATGGCCTCCACCCGGAGTCGCTTGAGCGATGCCTCTGCGACCCGCTTGATGTGCTCTGGCCGGCTGTTCAACCCGCCTAAATCCTCTCTCTTGATCGGGTCTACATTGAAGCCGAATTTGGAACCAATTACCACCTGTCCCTTGAATGGTTCGAGCGCCTCGCCCACCAGTTCTTCGTTGGTGAAGGGACCATAGACTTCGGCCGTATCAAAGAAGGTGATCCCACGGTCAACCGCCGCGTGGATAAAAGAGATCATCTCTTGCTTGTCGGGTATCGGGTCTTCATCATGGCTCATTCTCATGCAGCCCAGCCCGAGTGCTGATACTTCCAGGTTACTACTTCCAAGTTTGCGTTTCTGCATCGAATTTCTCCTTTTTAGTCCTCAATTTTAATTAACTCTTTCTCTCTTTCTAAAAGGACATTTTCATATACGCTAATTTTATAGTCCAACAAGTCCATTGTTTTTTGCATTTCTTCCATTTTAGTTACAAGCTGCTCTCGCTGCTGTTGTAAAATATCTTTTCTTGCTTCAATGGTCTGGTCACCCTGCTGAACGAATCCGTAATACTCAATGAGCGTTTCAATGGGAAAGCCTACTCTCCTCATGCACTTGACAAACTCGACCCGCCTGATGTCAAGTTCGCTATAATCTCTGATCCCATTCTTATCTCGATTTACGGATGGGAGGAGCCCGATACGTTCATAATAGCGCAGGGTATCCGACGAAATACCACTTTGTTCACTTACTTCTCCGATCTTCATAAATTCACCTCTACGATAAAGTTTATCACTTTGAGTCGACTCCAAGTCAAGTGATTTTAAGGAACTAATATTGCAGAAATCCTTGATTGGGCCTTCACTTTCCATTTTAGAAAGCTTTGGTGAAAGAAGTGGCGCAAGGAACAATGGAAGTTTTTTAAAAACGCGTCACACCATACTAGAATAGATCCCGGAGCATCTGGTTGAAGCGATCCACCGGCATTGGAATATTTAATAATGCCTTTAATTTGGCACTGCGCACATCAATATCAGTCAGTGGATCTGTCTTCCATTGCCCATACTACTCATATGGCGAACATCCAAACATAACTGCTTGAGAACCTACTTTTCTCTCTTCCTACCCTTCCAAACACAAAAACTGATACGGCTCCAACAACACCTCTTCCTCAGCCAGTTCCTCTCCTCGCAGCAAATCTTTGAAGGAATAACTCAACCCATACAACCTTAGCAGGTTCCGGGGCAGCACCTGCTCCTTTTCGCTAAAGTTGGCGAATATCAACGACCGCTGTGAGTTATGAATTCGCATGAATCCCAGCACCTGCGGGTTCTCCGTATTGATCACCTGCATCTCCCTCCCGGCAAAAACAGCATTCGACTTTCGCAGGTCAATTAAAGCTTTCAAGCGCTGGTAGATGCGCCCCTCGATCGTAGCAGGGTCTTTCCGTCGACCCATTTTCTCCCAATCTGTCTTGAGTCGGTGCACCCAACGCGAGTCATCTGCCTTTCCCGGATCCTGCCGGTAGGAATAATTATTCACAACCCCCACTTCATCGTTCAGGTAGATCAGCGGGATACCGCCGATGGTCAGGATCACGGCATGGATCAGGGTAATCCGACCGATCGCTAGCGCCACCTCCGCCTCGGTCTCCTCCTGCAAGGCTTTCTCCAGACCTGCCAGGGAGGCGCAGGTCCCTGAGATGCGCACATCACCGGTTTTGGGGTTCTCCTGGAACGGCAACCCCTGAGCAAAGCTGCCCTCAAACCGCCCGGTATAGAACGCGTTCAGGAACTTACGGTGGTCATAGCCGTTGATCCCCAAAACTGCGGCGTCTTCATCAGAAAAAGTCCAGCCGATATCATCGTGGCAGCGCACGTAGTTGACCCAGGCACAACCTTCCGGAATCTCCCAACGCCTGCGCAGGGCTTGCTCCAACAGGCGGGTATCCCTGGTTGCCAGCGTATTCCACAGCAGCGCCATCAGCAGCGGGTTGTAGGAGAGCTGGCATTCCTCCAAGTCAATATACTTCACCACCTCGTCCGGGTGGACGATAGCTTCTGACTTGAAGATCAGCGACGGTGCTACGATCCTGGCAATAGCATTGTAAGCCTGGATCAGCATATGGGCTTCTGGTAGATTTTCGCAGTTTGTACCCATTTTCTTCCAGATGAAAGCCACAGCATCCAGGCGCAGCACTTCCACCCCGGCATTCGCTAGGAACAGCATCTCCTCCGCCATGCTGTTGAACACTTCCGGGTTGCCGTAGTTCAGGTCCCACTGGTAAGAATGGAAGGTCGTCCAAATCCAACAACCAATCTCTTCGTGATAAGTGAAAGCTCCGGGGTGCTCATCTGGAAAGATCTCCCGCAAATCCTGTTCATAGGCATCCGGCATATGTCTGTCAGGGAAGATGCGGTAATACTCGCGGTACTCCTGGTCCCCGGCGATAGCAGATTTCGCCCAGCGATGCTCGTTTGAAGTGTGGTTGAAGACGAAGTCTAGCACCAGGCTGATCCCCTGCTCTCGCAGGTCGCTGGCAAGTGACTGCAGTTGCTCCATCGTCCCCAGCGATGGGTCCACCTCGCGATAGCTGCTGATGGCGTAACCGCCGTCGTTTTCCCCCTCAGGTGCCTTGAATAGAGGCATCAGGTGCAGATAGGTCAATCCCAGTTCTTTGAAATAGGGGATGCGCGCTCGAATCCCTTCCAGGTTGCCGGCGAACAGGTCGACATAGCAGACTCCACCCAGCATTTGGTGATCTTGGAACCAGGTCGGATTCGATTCTCGTTCCTGGTCAAGGGCCTTAAGACTTTTGGGTCGATCGATCCAGGACTGAGCCATGGCAGCAAGCAGCTCTTCCAGGCTGTAGAAGAAATCGTAGCGGTCCTGGTAAAGGTGCAGCAAGAGGGAAAACAAACGCTCAAAATGGGTCTCCAACCTTGCTGTGAAAGATTGCCAATCATCAAAATTCGTCTGAATATACGCATTAAAACGCCGTTCTATCCGTGGCAATAACCGGTTCAGTGTGCGTTGTGTCTCTGTTCTAAGCGATTCGTTTTCTATCATCAGGTTATCTCAACCGAGAAACAGGATCCCAATTGCTTGGAGTATGGGTTCTTCACCGCACCGAATCAGTAGGTACTTGAACCCTTCACGTTAACAGACATTTATATTCTACCTAATCAAACGTCTTTCCAAGGTGCTTTAATCAAAAACAACTTGCTACTCCTTTGGTCCCTGTGACTGTTCTGAATCCCCTTCTCCCTTCCTCTGCCCAAACCCCACGATCAGCCCAATGCCTGCCAGGATCAGGAACAGCGGTGCGGCGATGTTAAACAGCTTCCAGTCCAACCCCAACATGGCGACGATGCCTGCAAATGCCAGCAGTCCCGCTGCTGCCAGGTTGATCAATGCCAGGAGCAGGGAATGACCTCCAAGGAGCAGGCAGAGCATGGTCGCCAGACCCCCAATCGATGGGATCAGGATGAAGATACCCCACCAGTTCTCAACATTAAGGTACTGCAGCCCCTCCATCCAGCCCAGGTTCATCCCCAGGAAAGTAAAACCGACCAGCATCGCCGATAATCCCACTCCCAGCCCCCAGGAGCGGTGGCATAGTAAAGCTGCTGGTAGCTTTTGATCTCCTCTTCTTGGAAAAGGAAGTCCCGAAATAATCATTCCGAACCCCGGAAGAATTACGAATAGAGGCCAGTAAACTCCCCAATCCAGGTTGAACAGGAACATTATGGCAACCAAAAGCGGGAACAACCCGCCATAAAAGGTCGACCAGACCGCGAAGCTGAAATACCCGTTTCTCTGCCAGATATTCATCGCTGTGGTAAAGGCACTGAAGGTTGGGATCAGGATGAACAGCGCCCACCAGTTTTCAAAATGAAATTCCCCCACCTGTTGAGCCAGAAAGAGAATACCCAATAAAATCAATATCAGGGCAATCCCGACGGATCCAAACGAGCCTCTTCTGCCCTTCTCTTCCATTTCGTGGTTATTTGGATTTCCTGTTTTCATTATCACCTCTCTTAATCATGATTCCTCGATTATTCACCCACTATTATACATTCGAAACAAACGATCTCCAAATTCCAGTAGAGCCAACTGATCACTCCGATCTCCTTAATCCCATATTTTCCACCTGTCGCTCCTGTCACCATCCACTGCACACTCACGATCCACTGCGAGATAAGGATATCCCTGCTACATTTACCGCCCCCCAATCCCGTAGCCGAGATTTCACAATCTCGCAGCCTTTCCATCCTACCCTCAACGGATACAGATAATTATGCTGCTCTAATTCGTTAGCGTTTTTAACGCTGTTCGGGTGAGGCTTCGAACATACGTAAACCTTGAACAAATATGATTATTCGCGTTTTATACCCCTGTGGGTAACTTTTCACTAACCAAACGAGTTTTGTTAGGTTGCACTAACAGTCCAGTTCATTTCGATATCTAAATAAAAATAAACCGCTCACGATCGACCCTAAGCCAATCAGGATACTCGCAATTAAGGCAGGCGCCACGAGGTACAGAATGAACTGTTTTTGTATTGCCATAATGGATAGTGGTCCATCGCCAAAGTAGGTGAACTGAGGAATACGGACCATACGACATTGACCACGTGAAGGTTTAGTAGAACACCATTGCATGTTGTTCACCTTGTAGAACAACTTTGTAAGTTGTTCCTCCCCGCAAGATACAATCTTGCGCTACAATCCGTTCCAGCTGCTTGACAAGTTATCCTACATATAGAACAACTTTGCATGTTGTCCCCCTTGTAGAACAACTTTGTAAGTTGTTCCTCCCCGCAAGATACAATCTTGCGCTACAATCCGTTCCAGCTGCTTGACAAGTCATCCTACATGTAGAACAACTTTGCATGTTGTCCCCCTTGTAGAACAACTTTGTAAGTTGTTCCCCTGCGCAAGATACAATCTTGCGCTACAATCCGTTCCAGCTGCTTGACAAGTTATTCCCCTTGTAGAACATCATTGTATGTTGTTCCTCCCCGCAAAATACAATCTTGCGCTAAAATCCGGCACAATATCTTGTTAAATATCCATCTGCTTAATAGATCACTATACGTTAACTTATATACCATGACAAATCTCGACTATAAAAGTTATTTTGAACGAAATCTTCCCCATTATCAAATTCCAGGCGCAACCTTCTTTATAACCTTCCGGTTAGCGAAATCCCTTCCAAAAACACTGTTAATGCGACTTCATCAGGATTACGAAGAACTCATTAACGATTTAACAAAGAAATCCAACATACAAGATCAAACTCACCGAATCGACGAAGAACAAAGGCGTTATTTCGCTAAATGGGATGCTGCACTGGATCAATCAATCTCTGGGCCAACCTGGTTGAAAGATCCGAATATCGCAAAAATTGTCAAAAACACACTTCATCATTTTGACGGTAAAAGATATACCCTAGATGCTTATTGTATTATGCCCAACCATGTTCACACAGTCTTGAAGCCAATCGAAGACCTAAAAGGGCAATACCATTCAGTCTCCTCGATCATGCATTCTATAAAGCGTTTTTCTTCGCGGGAATCGAATAAGTTTTTAAACCGCAAAGGTGAATTTTGGCAGCATGAGAATTATGATCACATCATTCGGGATGAAGCAGAATTGTTAAGAATCATTCATTACATCTTGAATAATCCTATAAATGCTGGATTAGTTGATGAATGGGAAAAATGGCCATGGACATACTGTCGCTTCTGGATGTAAACTACTGCCAAAATTCAAGAATTTGTAGAACAACTTTGTAAGTTGTTCCCCTTGTAGAACATCATTGCATATTGTTCCTCTGCGCAAGATACAATCTTGCGCTACAATCCGTTCCAGCTGCTTGACAAGTTGTTCCTATTGTAGAACAACTTTGTAAGTTGTTCACCTGCGCAAGATACAATCTTGCGCTACAATCCGTTCCAGCTGCTTAACAAGTTGTTCCT
>CAZTJD010000018.1:0-1499 GCA_964613985.1 uncultured Anaerolineales bacterium | reverse complement strand
CGCAAGATACAATCTTGCGCTACAATCCGTTCCAGCTGCTTAACAAGTTGTTCCTATTGTAGAACAACTTTGTAAGTTGTTCCCCTACGCAAGATACAATCTTGCGCTACAATCCGTTCCAGCTGCTTAACAAGTTGTTCCTCCCCTCCACACACCACAAAAAACATCCATCCTAAAAGCCAAATAAACCACCTGAATTACCTTCATAAAATCCATTTCCATGGTGTATACTTCTCGTATCAGATAAAAACCAGCAAAACAACAGGTTGACAAGACTTTCAGTACAATCCTGAAAGCTAAAAATTTTAAAAGATCATCTACCAGGAGGTATAAACTTGCTTAAAACAAATGAAGACAAAATCGTCGAGTTCTTGCTCCAATGCCAACCCGGACCACCCAAAACCCGCGGTACCTGGGGTGTCGACCAACATGGGCAGCCTTTCATCCTGCCCAGCATCGGCGGTATCACCCTCAACATGCAAGTTGGAGACCTCGCCTTTGGATGGGCTGGCGACCACCTCGAACCCGGTGTGAGCTGCATTGCCGACACCCAAAAACCCTTCGATCACCCCAACATCGGTGTCCAGTTATATTCCTGTGTTGGCAACCAGGCGAAGTTAGTCTCCGGGAAAGCAGAAGGGAAGACCGGTGTTGTCATTGGGCATCATGGCGGCTCAGAACACATCATCGTTGAGTTCCCCAAGAAAGTAAAAAAGAGACTCACCTACGATGACAAGATCATGATCCATGCCAGGGGGCAGGGCTTGGCGCTGGTTGATTATCCTGATATTAAATTGTTTAACCTCGACCCCAAATTGCTCCACAAAATGAATATTGTTGAAAAGGATGATTCTACCCTGGAAGTCCCGGTAACGACTTTAGTGCCCGCCCCTTGCATGGGATCCGGCATCGGTTCTGCACACGTGGCGAAAGGCGATTATGACATCATGACCAGCGATCCAGAGACCGTGGAAAAATATGGCTTGGACAAGATCCGTTTTGGTGATTTCGTTGCCCTCATGGACCACGACAACCGCTTCGGCAGAGCTTACCGGCAGGGTGCAATATCCATTGGCATTGTTGTCCACAGCAACTGCCTGCTTGCCGGGCATGGACCAGGCGTTACCACCCTGATGACCTGCGCCACCCCTAAGATCAAACCCATCATCGATCTCAAAGCCAACATCGCTGACTTGCTGGGGATCGGGTCAGCCGCTTCTGAACAATAACGAGGTCAAGGTGATTAAAATGGCAATGGTGTTTCCAGCGCTAAGTCGAATGACTTGTTTCGCCTGACTTAATTTATCCTTCACAAAAAATTAAACTCACCGCCCTATTTTTAGCAATGTGCGTCCCTTCATAGTTGGGACGCATTTTGTTTACCTCTCTTCGAACCAGCGTCTCTCGTTAAAACATTCCACGTCCCAAACTACTCTCCCAACGATCCCGCGCTGCAATCCCTATCCGATCCCACATTGTTCTCCCTGCCCCATAGCGAC
>CAZTJD010000017.1:4635-43456 GCA_964613985.1 uncultured Anaerolineales bacterium | reverse complement strand
GCAAAAGTCTTCAGAAGAAAAAAAAGTTATCGTCGACGAACAGGTTGCCCTGGAAGTAAAGCGACTTGGACTGGATCAACCCTTCATCATCCGCAGCTTTGCTTTTCTTAAAGATGCCCTGACACTTAACCTTGGTCATGCGGAGTACATGTACAGCGATAGTGGTTCTAAAACCGTCCGCCTGATCTTGCTGGAGCGATTACCAGCAACCCTGGTTATGTGGGGGCTTGCCAACCTGATCCTGTTCTTCCTGTCGCTGTTCATCGCTTTAGCCCTATCCCGGCGGTACGGCAGCTGGCTTGACAAAGCCATCATTGCTCTGGCTCCGACGGGTTCTGCTCCAGGCTGGTTTTATGGTCTTTTCCTGATCATCATCTTCGCTTCGGTACTGCGTATCCTGCCTTTTGGGGGCATGGTGGATGCCCCTCCTCCGGATAACCCCATTGGCTATGCCCTCAGTCTTGCCAAGCACCTGATCCTACCGGTGACCGCTATCATTCTCAGCACTGTCTTTTTAAGTGCCTATAACTGGCGCACCTTCTTTTTGATTTATTCCAGCGAGGATTATGTGGAAATGGCAAAAGCTAAGGGATTGCCTGAACAAGATATCGAGCGGCGCTATATCCTCCGACCGACCTTACCGACGATTATCACCTCATTTGCCCTGCTTTTAATCACCCTTTGGACCGGTGCCATCATCTTGGAGACCACCTTCAACTGGCCAGGACTCGGCCGTGCCCTTTATCAAGCCATCGGCTTATTCGATACGCCCGTTATCGTAGGATCACAAGTTATTTATGCCTACCTTTTAGCGCTAACAGTCTTTTTATTAGACTTTATATACGCTCTTGTTGACCCTCGAGTTCGTGTCGGAGAGAGAGGTGGCTCATGAACCGATTGTTAAGGAGCTTACAAGATATTGGGCAGTACCCATCTGCTGTCATCGGCCTGTTGTTTATCGTTTTGATGATCGTTGTTTCGATCATTACCGTCATTGCTATTCCCTATAATGAAGCAATCTATCTATGGCGTGGTAGTGAGGAGACCTGGTACAATTCCCCCAAGACCGCCGCACCCAAGTGGGTCAATTGGTTCCGACAGGATAAACTTCCTGAGACACTTGTGATTAACAGTGCGGACGATGAGGTCATCAAGACCTATGAACCGGGACAGAATGGCTTGGCAGAAATCACCTGGTCTTATGTTTTTGATTACAGATACGATCGTTTCCCGGATGAACTCTCCCTGTTCTTCACCGCGAATTTTCAAGAAAAGCTGCCCCATATTGAACTGACCTGGGTATATCCAAATGGTGAAGAACAGCGCCTGGAAACCTTCTCAACCGAACATGTCAGTTCATACCGTGTCACCCAAGACGAAAAACTAAAACGGCGTTTGCGCAGCGATTATCCTCAGATCGCGCTGTTCACTGATCCTGATAACAGTGAAGAGGATCCCAAGCCGATGAAAGGGACGTACCAATTAAAAGTCCAAGTTTTCGTTTTCGAAGAGAATGCCGATGTTGATGCTGAGTTTGTCATGTATGGACGTGTATATGGATGGGCAGGAACAGACCACCGCCGCCGGGATCTCTCCATAGCCCTCCTTTGGGGCACCCCAATTGCCCTTGCTTTCGGCCTTCTAGCAGCGGTTGGTACCACGGTGACCACCATGATCATTGCTGCCGTAGGGGTTTGGTATGGCGGCTGGGTGGATGAACTCATCCAGCGTATCACCGAGGTCAACCTGATTCTACCAGTGTTGCCAATCTTGATCATGGTCGGGACGTTCTATTCCCGCAGCCTTTGGTTGATGTTAGGTGTGATCATCCTATTGAGTATTTTTGGTGGTGGCATTAAGACCTACCGCGCTATCTTCTTACAGGTAAAAGAATCCCCCTATATTGAAGCCGCACAAGCTTATGGTGCCAGCAGCTTCCGTATCGTCTTCAGTTACTTGATTCCTCGCATCATCCCCTTGCTACTTCCCCAATTCGTCACCCTGGTACCCTCCTTTGTTTTTCTCGAAGCCGCCCTGGCTGTATTGGGACTGGGTGATCCCATTTTACCGACCTGGGGTAAAGTAATTAACGAGGCTAATATCAATGGTGCCCTACATGTAGGACAATATTACTGGGTGTTGGAACCCTCTTTTTTGCTGATGCTAACAGGATTAGCCTTTGCCATGGTTGGATATTCCCTCGACCGTGTTTTCAATCCCCGATTGCGAGGTTTATAAGTGATGTCACAGAAACCTTTAATTCAAATTAATGATTTGAAGCTATATTTCCGGGCTTCTGGCGGGATCGTCCAGGCGGTTGATAATGTCGACCTGGACCTTGGCTACAATGATGCCATTGTTATCCTGGGCGAATCTGGTTGTGGCAAGACATCTTTTGCACGGGCGGTACTTCGTTTACTTCCCCGCAATGTGGACACTTACAGTGGGCATGTGCGCATGAATGGTACCGACCTGATGGACCTTGGTGATGAGGAATACCGTCGACAGGTGAGGTGGGTGCGCATGTCGATGGTGCCCCAGGCTGCCATGAACGCTCTTAATCCAGTCTTAAAGGTTGGTGATCAGGTTGCTGAACCGCTGATAGTCCATGCTGGGATCACAAAGGATAATGCCCTGGCTCATGCCAGTGATATGTTCAAGCGCGTTGGGGTACCGGTCGATTTCTTAAATCGCTATGCCTTCGAGCTCAGTGGTGGAATGAGACAGCGAGTAGCGATCGCCATGGCTCTGGTAACGACCCCAGAAGTGGTCATTTTAGATGAACCGACCTCTGCCTTGGATGTGCTGACCCAAACTAATATTTTCAACTTATTAAAACGGGTAAAACAGGAGTTTGAAGTCAGTTTCATCCTGATCACTCATGATATCGCCACTTCCAGCGAATTAGCGGAGCGGGTGGCGGTGATGTATGCTGGCCAAATTGTAGAAGTCAGTGGTGCCTACCAATTTTTTGACAAGCCGCTCCATCCCTACTCCCAAAAGCTGATGGCAAGTGTACCCAGGTTGCGGGGGACTCAGGAATTGGAGTTCATCCCTGGCAAACCACCCAGCTTGATTGGCTTAAATCCCGGTTGTCGTTTTGCCCCTCGCTGCGCCTATCGTTTTGACAAATGTGATCAAGATCCACCTGTGTTAGATATCGAAGGCCGCCTGGTGCGTTGTTGGCTGCATGCTTAGAAGCAGGAGTGATAGATGGTACAAACGAATAATGTAACTTTGGATAACGTGGCTTCTCCGATCTTAGACTCGAGTGATGGGATCTTGTTATCCATTCGAAACCTGCATGTCTGGTTTGAATTGAAACGTTTTGGCTTTGCACACGCCGGGTATGTACGGGCGGTAGACAATGTCAGTTTTGAGCTTAAACGTGGTGATGCTATTGCAATCGTCGGTGAAAGCGGATCTGGTAAAACCAGCCTGATGAAGACCATCCTTGGTCTGAACCGACCGATCAAAGGAGAAATCATCTTTGATGGACAACAACTAAGCGAGTTAGGGTTGCGCAAGACCAGAGAGTATCGCTCTAAGATCGGGTTTGTGCAGCAAGATCCCTATGGCGCTTTGCCACCTTTCATGAATGTGCAGCGCATCCTATCAGAGCCATTGATCGTCAACGGGATCAAAGACCCAGCCGAGCAGGTAGAACGCATCCGCCGGGCGATGAATGAGGTCAAACTCAACCCTGTCGACGATTTTATCGACAAATTCCCCCATATGCTCAGTGGTGGACAGCAGCAGCGTATCGTGATCGCCCGGGCGATGATCCTTGAACCCAAGCTGATCGTCGCAGATGAACCAGTCTCGATGTTAGACGCTTCTGTGCGCGTCGAGATCTTGAAATTACTGGAAAATTTACAACAAACCCATGACCTGGCAGTGATTTACATCACCCACGATTTGTCAACGGTACGTTATTTTTCAGAACAAATCTTTGTGATGTATGCCGGCCAATTGATCGAGAAATCTTCGGTGGAGGGCATTCTGTACAATAGTCTTCATCCTTATACGGATGCACTGCTCCATGGTACCTCTGAACCTGATGCTGAAAATGCCCATAAATTCAAGGATGTGCCTCCCGGGGAACCTCCAAGCCTGGTTAATCCACCAACAGCCTGTCGTTTCCACCCTCGCTGTCCACACTTTATGAGTGGATTATGCGATGTGGAAGATCCCTTGGAGTATGAACCGATGGAATCGGATCATTACACCAGATGCTGGCTTTATAGTGAGCGTGCAAAAGAATATGCAACCTAAATGTTTAATCCTTCTTGGTTTTTTGCTGGTTTTGTTCGGGTTCGTAGCCCCTTTCCTGATGGTATTGGGTGTGTTGAAGTCTACTTTCGCTTTAAACTTTATCTCTCATGGTGCTTCCGTTAGTGGATTGTTCATAGGCATGATTGGTGCGGCTTCATACACCAGGACAAAACGCAGAAGAGACAACTAAAATAAGAACCCTCTATTAGCCTTGCCGCTTGCTGATCGGACAGGATGGCAAGGTTTATGTTTTCTATTCGCTGACCTTTAGCAATTGGTTTTTAGGTATCAGCTCATGAAATTTCCGAGGCTACCACTATATTAACGGGATCGATCTGGTCAAGCTGTTGGTATACTTACCAAAATTTTAAACCACCATGAATGACATTCAGTAGCTTAATTACAAACAACCTTTAGCAAAGATTGTGCCACCTATGGATTGCAATGAAGCACTAAATCAGGCATATGAGTCCTATAAATCAGGTAATATCGGGGCTGCAAGCCAGATTTTAGCACAGATATTAAACGCCGATATCGATAATGAGTGGGCCTGGTACTTGCTAAGTCATTGTCTTCAAGAGTCGAGAGACATCGTTTTCACCCTGCGTCAGGTGTTGCGGATTAATCCCCAAAATGAAAGGGCGATAAACAGGTTGACATCGCTTGAGGGGAAACAGACTCTCCTGACTTTCCAACCCGAAAAGAAATACGTCCCTGATGCCGATCTCTCAAGAGAGGACCGGGAAGCTATATTATCGGAAGCTAGAGTTTTAATCGATTCTTGTGCCTCCGAAGAAGCTCGTTCTGTCCTGAGAGAACTGCTTCGGGAAGATGGAGACTGTGCCCAGGCCTGGATCCTTCTTAGCGAAGCTGCAACTTCACTGAGAGAAAAGCAAGTTTATTTAAATCAGGCATTCAGGATAAATCCCAACCTGGTACAAACCAAACCGGATTTAGAAGTATTACCAGCTAAGAAGGAGAGATATGGTGCAATTGAAGCTGAAGGACTCTCGACGGCAACAAAGAAAAGAGCATTCTTTGACTTTGGAAAATATACCGTAAAGAAGGCAATCATCCTTTTCCTGACCGTGGTAGTGGGGTTATATGCCACCATTCTGATCGCCAATATGGGTGGATATGTCGACAAGATATTTGAAGGCATGATCGCAGATCAGATGATGGCTTATGGATTTGGGGCAAACAGGCTACCAGAAGAGCAACTGGAACAAATCCAGTGGCAATTGGAAGAAAATATGGGACTGCATGACCCATTCTTGTTGCGTACAATTCGCTGGTTACTGCATGGTTTGACACTGAATTATGGAGAACCTCAATACAATTATGGCTTCTTCTCCATGGTCTGGGGTAGGGGGGATGAAAATGTACGCAAGTTGGTCTTTCAACGGCTACCATTTACTCTAATACTTGTCGGGGCATCCAATCTGTTGGTATTTCTTGCCAGTATTTCCGCTGCCCTGGTTCTCTCCCGGAAATATGGCAGCTTAATGGATCGTGTCAGCGCTACCTTAGCCTCTCTGAGCTCAGCTCCAAGCTGGGTTTTTGGCGTCATCCTGCTGGTCTTCGCAGCCTCTCGGTACAGTATCCTGCTTCCAAAACAGATTGATTTACAATTTGCTGATTTCTCACCTGAATTTTTAAAATTAGTTCTCAGGCAGATGATCTTGCCTGTGATAGCGATCTTTCTAAGCATTTTCTTCCAGGGGGTTTATGCTTGGCGCACCTTTTTTCTGATCTATTCGCAAGAGGACTATGTCGATATGGCTCGGGCTGTGGGTTTATCTGCCCGGAAAATTGAGCGGCAGTACATCTTAAGACCAACCTTTCCGTATGTCATCACCAGCTTTGCCATGATGATGATCACCGTGTGGGAATCATCGATTGCATTAGAACTCCTCTTCTACTGGCCTGGAATAGGGCCCTTGTTCTTGTCTGCCGCTGGTCGTTTTGATACCAGCCTTATTGTTGGGATTGTCGTAGTTTTTGCTTACCTGCTGGCTACGACAGTGTTCGTCTTGGACCTGGTTTACGGTATGGTCGACCCCAGGGTGAGGGTAGGGCAAAATGGTCAGAATATTCAAGCTGCCAGGAAGAAGGAACCCTTGTTCTCGAAGATTAAGCGCACCTTATTGGAAACTGGCGAGGTTATGACGGGGTTAGCCTCCAGCATCCGCACGATCCCGGCTAGTTTTAAAGTACCACTTTCCCAGCGTATTCATTCCTTCAAGAGGGTCTTTCAACCAATCATAATAACTATTCGGGAGGTCAGGAAATACCCGTCCGCAATCCTAGGACTGGGCGTCATTGTGATGTTGGTCTTCCTCTCCATCTATGCAGTCATGGCGATCCCTTATCAAGAGGCGGTGAACCTGTGGCGTCCCCATAACACTAATGAGGCTACCATAACCTGGGAGAAAACACCTCAAAATGCCTCGCCTGCCTGGACGAACATATTCAGGAGGGTAAAGCTACCCGAGACGATTCAACTCTCGACAAGTGATGGACAGGTTGAGAAGTCCTACCAGTTAATTGGGGAAGACATGACCGAGGTGATCATCTCCTTTACTTTTAAATACCCTTATGACGCCTTTCCGGACGAGATCGCTTTATTCATTAACAGTGAGTTCCAGGAAAAGAAGCCTCATGTCAATCTGGTTTGGATGACACCCGATGGTAGGGAGGTAAACCTTGACAGTTTTGCTCTGGAGCCAAAAACTCATTACCGGTTGGAACAGAACCAAAAATTGCCTCGAAAGCTTGGCGGTCTTGAGCCCAATGTTGGGATCTTTGCTGATCCTGCCAGTGAAGAACCAATACCCTTGAAAGGGACTTATACCTTAGAAGTCTCTGGCATCTTGTTTGAAGAGGGTAGTGATTTTGATTGCGAGTTTGTGCTTTATGGGAAAGTTTACGGGTTAGCGGGTACCGACAACCACCGCCGTGATCTGATGATCGCGTTGCTTTGGGGGGCTCCTGTGGCTTTAGCTTTCGGACTTCTAGGTGCAGTGGGGACAAGCCTGATTGCAATGGCGATTGCAGCCGTTGGAGCCTGGTATGGTGGTTGGGTCGATTCATTTATTCAACGAATCACGGAAGTCAACATTATCCTGCCCACCTTACCCATCGCCATTATGGTCTTCATCTTGTATTCCAGGAGTATCTGGACGGTGCTCCTGGTAATCGTTTTGTTGAATATCTTTGGCAGTTCCATTAAGAATTACCGTGCCGCATTTCTGCAGGTGAGGGAATCGGCCTTCATCGAAGGGGCGATCGCATATGGTGCTGGGGGAGGTCGGATCATCAGCCAGTACATGATTCCTCGTATTCTACCCATCTTGCTCCCGCAGCTTGTCATCATGGTGCCTGGTTTTGTCTTTTACGAAGCGACTCTGGCTTACCTGGGGTTGAGCGACCCATACCTGCCAACCTGGGGCAAGGTCGTCCACGATGCTCTGACCAATGGCGCTTACCTGGGATATTATTACTGGATCCTGGAACCCATCGGTTTATTGCTGTTAACGGGTCTCGCTTTTGCGCTTTTCGGCTTCGCGCTTGACCGCGTCGTCAATCCCCGTCTGCGAGAGATCTAACCATTTCATTCAATCAACTTATCAGCAGGTATCTTACCTGACCCTTTCTTATCTCGAAACCACCTGATCTAGATCTGGAATACTTGCCTGATAATATCCCACCCCGAAATCACATACCGTAGGTCAGATATCCCTGACATGTAGTTCTTTGGATCCATTCTTGTTGCCGTCTCTTGTGATCAAGGATTATGGGGACCCTTCAAGTTGCTGCTCTTGATTGTAACGGTCTATAAAGTTTTCCCCATTTACCATCCTTAGTAGTGAAAAACTGCAGGTCCCACTCCAATCCCCTTCCTTGGTAGTAGAACTCTACGAAACAAATTCTGGATGTATCCCTTAGCACGAAAAACTTCCTGAAGTGGAGTATGGGGTATTATGAATTTTGCACTACCCGCTATTGTTTTTTTGTCATGTTCCCAAAAATCATAAATTTTTCCTGGAAGGAGATCTTTGAGATTGTCGAGAAATTTCATCCTACACCTACTACTCTGTCAAGCATCAATCTATTGAATGTCATGCTGAATGGAGCAAAGCGGAATGAAGCATCTCTCACATAGCACTAGAGATTCTTCAGTAGCAAAGAGCGCTACTTCAGAATGACATTATTAAGAATGATGATGGACAGTCTACTACCAATGATTTCATAATAGTGTCTACTGAAAAAAGTCCCGATGAAATCATAGGATCATGATCATTTCCTCAGAGTTAAATTCGTACCAGAACCATGGTATATTTAGCACGCTTGCATAATAAGTAAAAACACTGATCCTTCACCTTTGAACCAGCTGTTCTTATCACAGGTATTAAAGGTATGTTTAAAAGAGAAGAACCTAGGCGAACGCTACGAATAAAAAAGCCACTCGTACCGGTCCTGGTCCTCGTTTTATTGGTTGTACAGTTATTTCTTCCATTCAGGGGGTGGGTTATTTTGTTATCTGGTTTTGGGGGGATGTGGTTACTCAGTTATCTCTGGGCACGCACCCTTAGGAAAGGCCTCCAGATTAACCGTGATATGAGTTTCGGTTGGAAGCAGGTCGGTGATCGACTTCGGGAGAGGGTGCTGTTGGAGAACAACAGCTGGATACCAAGCCTGTGGGTGAATCTCGATGACCATTCCAATATGCGCGACTATGAGATCAGCACTGTAACGGATGTCGGTGGTTGGCGGTATCGCAACTGGCACACCCAGGGTACCTGTAACCATCGCGGCTTATTCACTCTTGGACCGGTCACCTTGAAGACTGAAGACCCTTTTGGCATCTACCAGGTGAACATCGATTACAATCAGAGCGTAAACATGATGGTCGTGCCGCCGGTGGTTCCCCTGCCCGAGATAGAGATCGCTTCTGGTGGCAGGGTTGGTGATGGACGCTCCTCTTCCAGAGGTTTGAAGCAAACCGTTAACGCCATTGGTGTGCGGGAGTATGTTGCTGGAGACAGCCTTCGTTGGTTGCACTGGCCGACCATCGCACGTACTGGGGACCTTTATGTCCATCTCTTTGAGAATGAACCTACCAGTGATTGGTGGGTCTTATTAGACATGGAAGAAAAGGTTCAGGTTGGGGAAGGTCACCACTCTACAGAAGAACATGGGGTAATGCTGGCGGCTTCGTTAGTCAACCGGGGTCTACAGATGGGTAAACATGTCGGCATGATCTCGGATGGGGATAAGCTGGTCTGGCATCTGCCTGATATCGGCGACTCTCATCTTTGGTCTGTATTGAGATCTCTGGCACTGATCCGTCCAGGGAAGCTGCCGTTAGCCCAGATTCTACAGCGCTTGCGGATGTCTTTGGGTCGTGACGCCAGCCTGATTGTCATCACATCCAACTCCGACCCAGCCTGGATCATTGCCTTAGAGAAAATACGGCGCATCGGAATCGTTCCCACCGTTTTATTGTTAGAACCAGGGACATTTGGCGGGAAAGGCAACATGGATGCTGTTCGTCACCGCCTCCGCAAGCTGGAAATTCGACACCATACCATTACATCCGACCTGCTGGATCGCCCTCAAAATCCTGCCCGACGAGACTGGGAATGGCTGATGTCTACCCAGCCAAGCGGAGAAATATTTAGCCCATGGGATAACTTTAGATTGAAAACCGGACGTGCCTTGCGAACCTGGGGTCTGGTTTTCTTTTTTTATTTCGTTTTTGCCAATCTGCTGCAAGGTGCTGTGCGCGGCTTGGAAGTGGGTCAGATATGGTCCATGATTATCGGTGCCTTAATAACCTGCAGTAGCCTTTCATTTTCAAAGTTACGAGGCTGGTTCGTTGCCTTATTGAGTGGTTCTGCCGGGCTGTTTGTATCTATCCTCAGGGTGGGAAGCCTTTGGGATGAAATCCTGGATGTGATTGTTCGACTCTTCCAGCTCCTGCCTGATATCGATGGCTGGGCTTTCCGAGCGGAGCCTGTCCCCAAAGTTCAGCCCTTATTACTGCGTCTTTCGGAGATCTGGTACGGGACAGTCGCAATTTGGACTCGTTTATGGGATTGGGGCACCAACCTCTTTCAAGGGAATTCGTTTTATGATCCCGTCGCAATCACTTTTTTATGGGGTATTGCCATCTGGAGTGTGGCTGGCTGGTCTGCCTGGCAGATCATCCGTAAAAACCAACCTTTGAGTGGTCTACTACCCGCCCTGGGCTTGGTCGCTGTCACTGTGGCAGTGGTCAACAAGACTGCCTACACCCTGGTTTTTATGCTGGGCGCCATTCTGGCGTTAATGGTGCTCATCCAGCATGATGCTCGTGAACGGCTTTGGCTTGCCTCCCAACTCCGTTTTACCCGTGGGATTCGGCGTAATATCCTCATCGCTGCAGTAGGATTAACTGTTATTTTGATGGCATTCTCCCTGGTCGCGCCGTCGATATCCATCGAGTCAATTTCAGATGCTGTCCGTAGCCTTACCCGGGAAGAAGTTGGGGATGAGCCGAAGATCGCAGAATCTCTGGGATTTACAATGCAGGATGAGGAAAGGGATATTGACCCGTTATCCGCCGCCAGGGCAGGAGGCCTCCCTAACCGTCATCTGATTGGATCTGGAGAGGAGTTGTCGGAACAGGTGGTGATGGTTGTCAGAGCTGAATCCCCCCAGGTGGATGTCTTAAAAGCTCCATTTTATATGCGAAGCCTAGTATATGATAAGTATATTAGTTCCGGATGGGAATCCCGGTCTGTGGAAATCCTTAATTATTCCCCGGGACAGGAAATATTCCCAGACAAACCCATTGCAGGGATTCCTATCCGGCAGCAGGTTCATTTTGTCGAGGGTGGCGATGGGTTCATCTACGCCAACGGGATTCCAGGTAGCCTGGATCAAAATTTTCAAATTGCCTGGCGGGTCAGGGATTTTCAGGATGGAATTTATGATATCTTGGGTGGAAGAGTGGAAGGCGCTACTTACCGGGTCGATTCCTATGTAAATTTGTTTAGTGCTGATGAGTTACGCGCTGCGGGTCAGGATTATCCGGATTGGATCATTGATCGATATATGCGTCTGCCGTCTACGGTGCCTGATGAAGTACTCACCCTGGCGCTTGGTTTGACTGCTACTGAAGCTACCCCATATGACCGAGCTGTAGCCATCGAAAGTTACCTGCGAAAGATCCCTTACGATCTGGATGTCAGCATTGGACCAGCAGGTGCTGATATTGTTGATTATTTTCTCTTTCGACTCAAGCGAGGATATTGTGATTATTATGCGACTGCCATGGTGGTATTAACCCGGGCGGCTGGGATTCCTGCCCGTTACGTAACAGGGTATATAGGGGAGACATACGATGAAGGGGAGGGAGCCTTCATTATCACTGCTGACCAGGCTCACGCCTGGGCAGAGGTATATTTCCCGGGATTAGGCTGGGTACCATTCGAGCCAACTGGTGGGCGAACTGCCATGGAGCGACCCCAAGAGCCAATTCCACAACTCCCTGAAACATTTTCTTTTGACTTCAGCCCCTTGGTCCCGGATGCACGTTTTTCATGGGGTCTCCTTATAGCTGTTATTGCGGGGACGTTTTTGGGCACCATCCTGCTGGTATTTTCCATCAGGTTTGTCTCTGATTGGTGGATGAGTCGTTTATCGACAGAGATTTTATTGCCAAGGTTATTCAAACGTATTTACCGTTTTGGGCGTTGGTCACACCTGAAATTCCAGGCAGGTGATACTGTCTACCAGTTTACTAAGGTCCTGACCGAAACCATGCGACAGATTGGTCGGGAGAGTTATTTAGAGGATTGGTTCCTAGAGGGTATAGACATGTCCCATAAGGTAACGTCCCTTTTTGTGCAGTACTTATTCAACCCTCACCACGAAGAAGTTGATTCGCTGCAAGTGTTTAAACTTTATAAACAGCTTCGCCTGCGCCTTTGGTTCCTGGTTTTATTAAATATTGTCTATACTCATCGTATTTTAAGGCTATTTTTTTGGAGGAATCCACCATTACTCATTCGGGTATCTGCGGAGGAAATTAAATGAAGGATGTCAAGCATTTTGCCGATGTTGTCGTAGAAAATATAGAGCGCGTGATTGTTGGGAAAAGAGAAGTTGTGGAGCTGGCGGTGATCAACCTGCTCAGTCAGGGGCACCTGCTAATTGATGATGTCCCTGGGGTCGGGAAGACTATGTTAGCTCGCAGCCTTGCTCTGTCGATTGGTTGTTCTTTTGGACGAATCCAGTTCACGCCCGATATGCTTCCCAGCGATGTCACCGGGGTATCGATCTTCAATCAGGCGACAAGGGAGTTCGAATTCAGACCCGGACCGATTCTGTCTGAGATCGTGCTGGCAGATGAGATCAACCGCGCCACTCCCAAGACCCAGTCCGCCTTACTAGAAGCCATGCAGGAAGGAACAGTGACGGTTGACGGTTTGTCACACAAGCTGCCTAGGCTGTTCATGGTCCTTGCCACCCAGAACCCGATTGAATACGAGGGCACCTTCCGTCTACCGGAGGCACAGCTGGATCGTTTCCTCATGCGCATAGATTTGGGATATCCCAACTTAGAGAACGAGATCGAGATTCTCGATCGTCAGCAATTTGTTCACCCCATTGAAAAACTGCTTCCAGTTTTCTCGGTGGATCAGGTACTGCAAGCTCAAGATGCGGTCCGTTCGGTGGAGGTAACTCCTTCCATCAAACGGTATATCGTGGAAATTGTCCATAGGACTCGAGACCATTCGGACGCCTATCTGGGTGCCAGTCCTCGGGGCAGCCTCGGCTTGTACCGCGCTGGCCAAGCCCGTGCCGCAATTAATGGACGCGAATATGTCATCCCCGATGACATCAAGGCGTTGACTCTGCCTGTTTTGGGGCATCGCATGATCCTAGCGCCAGGCGCTCACCTACAAGACCTTAATGAAAGCAAGGTACTGAGTGAAATTATCGACCGTATCAATGTACCTGGGGGTGTGGGATCACTTGATTGAGTATTTCGTATTAATCAATTCGACTATAGCAGCCTGTTAAACATTTATCTAGAATTTCTCGTACTTATAGAAACAAAGCGTCTCCTGTGGGTGCCAGATATTCTATGATTTTAAACTAACTCCTATAGTATTTAACTTCCAAGAAACCATATTTGACGGACCACTCACGTTTCCCATTCGGGATCGACTGTTATTATATATCTTCCGCACGCTAGGGATCATCACCCTGATTTGGCATGTGATAATTCCCACTCAATTCCTTCTTACCATCTTTGTGTTCAGCGTTAATATCGAAGTTTAACACGTAATCAGCTCCTCAGACAAAAAAAATTCTTGGTGGAAAGCCAATAATCAATGGATCGGATGTTTAATGGATAAAGAGATTCCTATCTTACCAAGGCGGCTTCCTTTTAGCGTGTTTTCTTTCTCAGCAGGTCGCTGAAAAAGATTGAAAGCATTTTTAGATCCCCAGGGGGAAGAAAGTTTCCTTGGACACTCCGTTGAACGACACTGCCACAATGCCATAGAGTTCTTCCTGATTTTTCCTCTCATCTTCCAGGTTTTGGAATTTCCTTAGTTTAATTTGATTTCGAAAAGATGCAGATCATTATTCATTGATGTATAATGTTGTTTTGAGCCTTGAACGCTTGGAGTTTCTTTAGATGAATAAGATAAAGGATGTCCCCTTGGCACTCAACATAAGGTTTTTACCCCTGCTCTTATGCCTCATCGGTGTGGGAACCATCTCGGCTTGCCAGCCGATCAGTCCTGAGACAATCATAAAGACGGTCATTGTTGAAAAAGAAGGAGAAACGATTGTGGAGACTGTGGTTGTGACTGTTGAGCCAACGGAATTTGTTGTAGAAACTGAAGAATCCGAGGTAGAGCCTTGTTGTGCGCCTTTTAAAATAGGAATCTATGAAGAACCTCTATCATTAAATTATTGGAATTATTTAGGACCGGGGAATTCAGTCTGGACCCGGTATGTTATCTCAAACAATGCCGCTCACCTTTTTGAATTGTCGGACCAGGACTACCGGTTTGTACCCTCCCTGGCGATGGATATCCCGGTACCACAGGCTCTTGACGATGGTACATGGGAAATCACTGTAGCGATGTCGCCTAGTGCATACTGGAGTGACGGGCAGCCCATTACTGCCACCGATGTTGTTTTTACCCACAATATCTGTAAAAACCTGGCTTTAACATGGTATTGGCAGAATTACTGTAGTCCAGATGGCGCTGAAATCCTCGCCGAAGTAGTTGATAATTACACAGTGAAATATACCTTTCTGAACCAGGAACCGAATCTCCGGAACTGGCAGTTCGGAGCAGCCTTATCGCCTATTTTACCAGCTCATTACTGGGAAGAGACGGCATCCCATGCTTTTGAATTGATTGAACAAGTCGAAGTCCCCACCGCTGACCGTCCAGATAATTGCGGATTGGGTGGGATTACCGTCAGCGTAGAGGCGTTATGTCAAGCCTGGGACCGGTATGATGAAGCCTACGATCTGGCTCGTGAATTACTCTATACTACTGATGCCCAAGATCAACCCGTCGCTGGTGGATATATGCTGGAGAAATGGCAGTTTGGTGATTCTATTCAATTTGATCAGAATCCGGACTATTTCTTTTCGGGTAGTGAAATTGTGGAATTCTCGGATGGCACCTGGATGCGCGTTTTCTCAGATGGTAGGGAGCTTAAGCTATACGGGGAGGGCGGGGGTGTAGAAATGCTCCGTTATCGCGATGGACCATATAATCCCGAAGTGGTTTATTTGATTTATGGTTCGCAGGAAGCTGCTTTTGGGGCGTTAATCGAGGGCGAGGTCGATTATGTACTTAATCCAATTGGGTTGCCTCGCGAATTGAGAGACCAATTACAAGCTGACAAAGGTATCGAAACTTATGTCAATCCGGACTATGGGATGTATTACTTGGCATTTAATCTACGCAAGTACCCGATGTCAGAATCCGAATTTCGCCAGGTGTTTGATGTCCTCATTGATCGCGAACTGGTCATCAGCGAAGTCCTGGGGGATGCGGTCTTTCCGTTATACTCGACGATGCCAGCGACCAATATTTTTTGGCACAATCCAGATTTGACCAATCCATATCAAGATTTAAACCGGGCGGAGCGGGTGGAAATTGCTGTAAATATCTTGAAAGAGGCTGGCTGGCGTTGGGGTTCAGAACCTTATTGGGATGAATTTGTCCAGGATGTCATACCCGGGGAGGGTTTGGTGATGCCGGATGGGCAGCCTATGCCTGAACTTACCATTCTTGGTCCAGGACCGGATTTTGACATTGTTCGGGCGACTTTTAACCAGTGGGTGTCAGAATGGGCTCGCGAGTTAGGCATGCCTGTGCAATCTGAATTAACAGGGCGTAACGCAATCCTCGATTCTGTATTTGTTGCCGGGGATTACGATATGTATATTTTTGGGTCGCCTTTAGGGGATCCCGCCTATCCGGAATATTTTGCTGAATTTTGGTACAGCAACAACTGCACCTTTGAAACTGGAGGAATGAACACGACCTGTTTCAAGGACGATGCTTATGATACCCTTTTGGATGAATTTATTCATACTGGGGATCTTAAACGAGCTAGGGAATTGGTTTATGAAATGCAGCAGATCCTTTATGATCAAAGACCATTTATTCCCTTGTACTCGGAGAAGGTCTATGATTTCGCGAGACGTGACGTTATTTTTCCGATGATCGAAGTACTAGGGGGGATCCAACAACAGGATGGTTATTTAACCAGTACGAAGGTAATGATTCTGGAGTGATGAGGCAAGGCGAAGCCTGCTGGAGGAGGTTTATAGCAAGGAGGTAATCATTATTAAGGTTGTTTTATTGTTTGGGAGTTTAAAAAACAACCGCATCTCGTTAAGAACGTGAAATCGACCTTGTTTGGGTTTCCGTGATACAATAAAAATGGCATGGCAGGTTATCAAATACTCATCGTACATGATAAGATCAAAGCGAGAAAAGAGTTAAGCGGTCTTTTAGATACCTTGGCGCTTGATATTGAGGTAGCGTCGGTCCCCTCGGGAGAAGAAGCGCTGCTCGAACTGCGCGACGCTCCTTTCGATCTCATTGTTACAAATTATTCCCTGCCAGGAATTGATGGATACGAACTCTTGAGGAAAGCCAAAAAGCAGCATCCAGGATTATACGGGATCCTCATTATTTCAGAAAATCAGGATAAGCTCCCCCGAAATCCAGATCAGAATATTGTTGATGCCTACCTTGAGAATCCTATAGAACCAGCTGTTTATCTCGATACAGTCAAACATTGTCTGAGTATGTTGAGGTCGGTTGTTTCTATATCCGGGATCAATGCAGAGTCAAAACAGGAAGTAGAGAGTGTTTCTTCCAGACTCGCTAGACTTCGCCAAACCCTGATGGCAACAACAGCACTATTACTTGATAATACCGGGGTGATCCTGGTCTGCGCAGGGAGTTTGCCTGAACAGATCAATGACGGTCTACTTATGCAGCCTGTCATCGATTCCTTTTGTGCTGGGATGAAAATAGCCAAGTCATTAAAAGCTGTTTCCCCATTCACCTTTCAGTTTTTTTGTGGTCCAGCTCATGACCTGATACTGGCCCAGGTTGGACAAAAAAATGCTTTGTTGGTTATCCTAGACCCGATCAACCTGAGTCATGAACTAAGCGATATCGTCCTCACCATCAGTGAGGGGGTTGATGACCTTCACCAATCCCTATACCATTTAGGCATGGAACCCCCCCAAGAAACTGAACCGGCTATAAAAGAAGTGATCCTTGATGATTTTGTTGATGAAGCCGAATTGCTAGTAGAAACCCCTCGAATCGAGGCTTTATTACAGGAGCGGGACATCAATACTCCCAAAACGGAAGAATTGGATTCCTTTTGGCGATCTATCACGGAAGAAGAGACGATTAACGAGGTAAGCAAAGCGGATATGTTGACCTATGAGCAAGCCCTTCAATTGGGTTTGGCTCCTGAAGAGTAAGAATGTGAGTTGTGGTTAAGAACCTCTTCTTTCCTCGTTTTTTTTATAGCCACAATGATTTCGCCTCACTGAGTAATATTCTTCTTCTATAAAAACATCATAGAAATCGATGCAGCCATTGCCAGTCTAGTAAACCCTGTGATAAAATTCGCCCGCCTTGTGATATGGCATGTGTAGGGGAGTGGTGCAAAGGCAGCACAGCGGTCTTTGGAACCGTTAATCCTGGTTCGAATCCAGGCTCCCCTGCCAGATATAAATTTGTGATGAATTCAGTTACTGATGATGACCCTCACTTAGGGTTTCAACAAAATAACATTTACGATTACGAGCTTCGCGGATTTTGGTTATCCACGCGATGCTTGTTGTCTTTAAATCAGGGGAAGAACCATCTTCAAAAACACGAACTTGTCAGGTTTCAAGCACTAGGTTCTATCTGGGATTCCCCATTGGAGCAGATATGCGAATAACATCCGTCATTCTTGCAGCTGGTGAAGGCACTCGAATGAAGTCAGAAATGTTAAAAGTCTTGCATCCTCTTCTAGGTAAGCCTATGTTGAGATATGCAATTGATACCGCACTTTTGGCGACTGAAGAGAAACCGATCGTGGTGATTGGTCATAAGGCTGATGAAGTCCAGGAAAAATTTGGGACTGCTGTCAAGTTCGTGATCCAGGAAAATCAGCTGGGAACTGGACATGCGGTCCAAAAGGCGGAAGCCCTGTTGCGCGGAAAAACAGATGCCGTGTTGGTGACTTATAGTGACATGCCGTTGATCAAACCTGAAACTTTACGCCGTTTGGTTGAGGTCAAAAAAGAACATCCTGGTCCGATGGTAATTTTGTCGGTAACAGCTGACAATCCTCGCGGTTTTGGTCGAATCTGTCGTGACTCGGATGGCATGGTAAAAGAAATCGTAGAAGAAGCCCAGGCAACATCTGAACAACTTGCGATTCGGGAACTCAACCCGGGTGTCTATTGTTTCCAGGAAACCTGGCTCTGGGATGCGCTGAGACGGATTGATTTGTCTCCAAAAGGTGAGTACTATCTTACTGATCTGGTGGGGATCGCAGTAGGAGAAGGCGAAAAGGTTAAAGCGGTCCAGGTGGATGATCCAGAAGAATTCATCGGAATCAATAATCGGTTTCATCTTGCAGAAGCAACTGCTGTATTACAGCAAAGGATCAACCATCAATGGATGCACGCGGGGGTTACGATCATTGATCCGGAGAGGACTCTCATTGAACCTGATGTCGAAATTGGTATGGATACCGTGATCTGGCCTGATTCCTACCTGCAAGGAAATACAATTCTTGGAAAAGCATGCTCGATCGGTCCAAACACGATCATCCGCAATTCGAGAATTGGTGATCACTGCCAGGTTTTTTCCTCGGTTGTTGAGGGTGCCGTGATGGAGGATGATGTAGATATTGGCCCTTATGGGCACTTGCGTAAAGGAACTCATTTGGCAAAAGGTGTTCATATGGGGAATTTTGGTGAGGTGAAGAATTCTTATCTGGGCGCTGGGACGAAAATGGGACATTTTTCCTATCTGGGTGATACCACGACTGGCGAAAATGTCAATATTGGCGCAGGAACGATCACCTGTAATTATGATGGAGAAAGAAAATATCCTACTGAAATTGGTTCGGATGCTTTTATTGGAAGTGACACCATGTTGGTAGCACCAGTTCGGTTGGCAGATGGTGCCAGGACTGGAGCAGGTTCGGTGGTTACGAAGGATATTCCAGAAGATTCCCTGGCAGTTGGAATGCCAGCTAGGGTAATTCGCAAAATTCTGAAAGATGAGAAATAAGATTGATTTTCAAAAAGAAGTTAGAAGATGAATGAAATGCTGTTTATTTATATTGGATTGGTCCTGGCACTTCTCTTGGATTTGGTAACGATCGCAAGTAGGTCTGGTTTGAGGAACATAAATATTACCCGGACCATGCATATCCACGACGATATTGGGGAGCATGGTAACCGCGTTGTGACCCTGATTCAAACCCCCTCCCGGTCTTATGCCGGACTTCATTTTTTCCAGGTTTTTTGTCGTTTTTTCCTCATTGGACTGATATATTATTTGACCTTTTGGGGAAACAAAATCTTTACTCCAGCCATTTCTATAACTCTCCTGGTGTTGGGTGGCGTATTGGTCGCCCTGGCAGAATGGTTTGTAGAAAGGATGGTCGCCAAAGACCCTGAAGCCTGGGTGAACCGCTTGGGATTTTTTATCCAGGCATTGTCTTATATTTTCTACCCATTAATTAGTTTAAGTATCTGGCTTTCACGAGAAGAAACATCTCCAAACGAGGCTGTAGGCTTTGTAACTGAAGAGGAATTGAAGTTTATGGTCGAAGCTGGGCAACAGGATGGAGTTTTAGAACAAGAGGAAGGTCAGATGATCTTTTCTATTTTTCAGCTGGGGGATACATTAACCCGCGAGATCATGGTGCCGAGAATTGAGATGCTAGCGATTGATGTCAATACGCCACTCCCGCACGCATTGGATACCTTTTTGGACTCTGGTTATTCTCGTCTGCCAGTCTTTGTTGATCGGGTGGATAATGTAATTGGCATCCTCTATGCAAAGGACCTCTTAAAAGTGCTTCGAGATGGAAATGAAGGCGGGGAAGGCATTCGCGACCTAATTCGAGAGCCGTATTTTGTCCCAGAAGCAAAGAAAGCAGACGAACTCCTTGCAGAAATGCAGCATCGCCGTGTTCATATGGCGATCGTTGTGGATGAATATGGCGGTGTTGCTGGCGTCGTAACCCTTGAAGATATCGTTGAAGAGATCTTGGGCGAAATCCAGGATGAGTACGATGTTGAAGACATGCCTTTCCAGGTGCTTGAGGATGGTAGCTATCTCTTTCGAGGACGAATCGATTTAGATGATTTCAACCATATAACCGGTTGTCATTTATCGCCAGACGAGGCTGACACCTTGAGTGGATTTATTTATGGTCGCCTCGGTCATGTTCCTGTGACTGGTGAAAGTCTCGAATTGGATGGACTCCAACTTCGTGTTGAACAGGTTAGCAACCGACGGATCAGGAGTGTCCGAGCAAGACTGGTACCTTCGGAAGGGACTGTATCATGAATGATGAAATGCAATCCGAACTGATTCATAAAGCCATTGAGACTCGTAAGAACGCTTATGTCCCTTACTCTCATTATCCTGTCGGGGCTGCGCTTCTTACTGCTTCAGGGAATATATTTACGGGTGTGAATGTTGAAAACGCAGCCTATCCCACTACGATATGTGCAGAACGAGTGGCAGTCTTTAAAGCAGTTTCAGAAGGAGAACAAGATTTCCGAGCCATAGCTGTAGTGACTGCCAATGGAGGTTCTCCTTGTGGGTCCTGCCGCCAGGTATTAGCTGAATTCAATACCGATATGGATGTCTTGATCGCCGATGAGGACGGGAACCTGATTGCGAAAATGACCGTTTCAGACTTGCTGCCTTCCGCATTTACCCCTAAAGATCTAAAATAACTTTTACTACCGAATCTTACCAGTTTGGTGCTGGGGTCGCAGCCACTAAGGCGGATTGCAGCATCCAACCTTCCTTGCCATCAGGCAGTCTAACCCGAATCCATAAAACATTATCTACTTCAACAGGAACATCTCCGAGGATTTCAATCAGAGTCCCATTAAGAGCAGAGGTAAGAATTTGCTCATTAAAACCAGGTGCTGCTCTTAGAAAAGCGCCTTTTAAATCCTCTGGCACTGCGACCAGCGCATAAACTGGCGTTGGGCTGGCTGTCAGAGACGGGCTGGGGGTCGTTGTGATTGAGGCAGTGACACTTGGTGACAATGTTGCCGAAGGGGGAAGAGGAGTAAGGGTTGAAGTCGAGGTTGATGTTGGGGGCTCGGTTGCAGTCGGCGAACTGGTCGCTGTTGGGATTGAGGTAGGTAAGGCAACCTTCCCCAAAAACGCCGCACCGACACCGCTTAACCCTATCAAGATTACCACGGCAAACAATAATGCCACGCTTCCAATGGTAAACCCAAACAATGTTAACGGGCGGAATCCAAGAATCACCAGGGTAATTGCACTCAGCAAACAGGCCAGGGCGAGATGGATGGCGAAAATTACCAGGCCATCGGGCCATAAATGGGGGATGCCGCTACCAAGACCAACTCCTGCCACTGCTAAAGGTAGGAATAGTCCGTAATTTACCGCCACTCCCGCAATGGATCCCTGTCGTTTAGCCTTAACCAGTGAATAGGTCGTTATAAGTACCCCAACCCCAAGTACAAGCACGTTAGGCCAGGTTAACTGCGAATGGTAGTAAATCTGGATCATCTCGGGAATTCCTATTAACCCAGCAATATAGCCCACTAGAGTACTGGTGACTAAAACCAGGAGGATGACAATCAATAGGCTGATCAGACTACGGGCAAAGAACCGAGTCGACCCCGTGACCATGCCCAGTGCTAAACCTGCTACTGGAGTCATGGTTGGCGCGAGTAAGGCACCCAAGACCAGAAAGGCAGGTGAATCGATCAGGTAGCCTATGGAAATTATCAGAGCAGCGATTAATGAGAAAAGGAATAAATCAAAAGATGGGGTAACTCGCAAGGCAAAATTGTCAAGGAAAGATGTTTGATCAGGCGATAGGTAAGGCGTCAGTTGGCGATTTACCCTGCGCCGTCGAGCGGGAGGAAGGTCCTGCTGGTCATCAGGGATCTGGTTTGTTTTTGGGAGATCCATAGGTTTTTTATTTCCGTAAGGTAGCAACGATCCGGAGGGGATGGTCGAATAATTCGAAAGCTGTGTAGATATCGGGCATGATTATATCTGCTGCCAGGATAGTTTCAACAGCAATTCCTTCTGGAGAAAAGATGCAGATACCAATTGCGGCAGCTTTCAGCATGCCAGCATCGTTCGCGCCTTGACCAATAGCAATAACTTTTTTTCTACCAAGTTTTCTGACGAAGGTCGCTTTCTGTTCGGCTTCATTTCCTGGTGTAACTCGAACAGCCTGCAGGTTGAGTTGTTGGTCAATCAAGGTTTGGTAACCGTGCGTATCGGCAGTGAGCAAGTGAATTTCGAGGCGATCTTTGAGGGCATTAATTTTCCGCGCAATTCCCTCAAAGAGTTGCCCATCTACAGCAAGTGTCCCATTTACATCAAGGACAAGATGTTCTAATGTTAGTAATTCTGAACCGGGAATATTGAGTTCAATCATAATAAATCCGAAGCTGATCTTTACCGCAAGTCTTTGGCTGGTAAAAGAATTATTCGTGGAGATTTTCACCAATTATACAAGAATTTGATGTAAAATACGGCGAGTATTTTCGAGATGTTTCCGAATAAAATTCGAATGAAAACGAAGACCTAAGCATAATTTAGGCTGAGTTTGGTCCAATTAAAATGACCAGGAAGGTCCGGATTTCATTATTCCGATTTTTGGTTGTAAGGAAGACGAATGGAGTTGTGATTTGGTTACACCAACGAAGCGGTACTATTTATTTATTATCGCAATTGTAATCGCAGTAATTCTTGGTGGCTGTGGTGGGGAGTTACCAGACTTTGAGCCTTCCAGCGCTCCAACCCTAACGTTAACCTCAACCACACCCCCCACCGCCATATTAATCCCGACTGCTACTCCCTTACTACCTGTGGGTGTGTTCTTGTCCCCGTCCGGAGCCTCCCCTAGATTCGCAGCAGAAATTCAATCCCTGCTTGCGGAATGGATTCATGTGCTTGGGTATCGCTTCCAGGTGCGCCCAACCCTGAATGATGATGATTTCAACCACGATGAAATTCGCCTGGTTGTTGCTATCCCACCTTTTCCCGAAATTTCTTCACTGGTTGCGCTTCATCCGGATACCCAGTTCCTGGCAGTTGGGATCCCTGACCTGGGACCAGCACGGAACCTCACCACAATTGGGTCGGATGGGAATCGATTAGATCAGCAGGGATTTATCGCGGGATACATTGCAGCAATGATTACCCCTGATTGGCGGGTAGGGGTGATTGGTTTTTCTGACTCGCCCGATACGATTGCTGCCAGGCAGGCATTCTTCACCGGTGTGAAATACTACTGTGGTTTGTGTCGTCCTTCCTATCCACCCTGGTACGACTATCCCCTTTATTTTGAACTGGGTCTGGACGCTGATACCATTGCCTGGCGTACGGCAGCCGACTACATGATTCAAAGAGTAGTAGAAACCGTTTACATCGTCCCTGGCGCTGGTGATGAAGCCATGTTGAGATATCTAGCAGAGAACGGGGTTAATATAATCGCTGGTATTGCACCTCTACCGGATATTCAAACAAACTGGATCGCTTCCCTGGAATTTGATTTGATGGAAACTTTTATTGAGACCTGGTCCGCATTCGTCTCCGGTTCTGCAGAACAAGCGGTCACCATTCCAATGCAGATCACGAATATTAACCCGGAGCTACTCACCCCGGGGAAGCAACGCCTTGCCAACCAGGTGATGGAAGATGTCCTGGCAGGGTATATTGATTTGGGAGTGGAACCCACGCCGGATCAATAAATTCGTTTCCAATTTAGCGTTTCACTTATTAATTTCTGCAAAAACGAACATAATCGGGATTTTGATAACCCGTGATCCTATGTTCATGAACCCCAGACCATCCAAACAATCTTCGAAAATCGTAAACGGGATTTCCATCCCCCGTGAATCTACGTTCATGAATCCCAGGCCATCCAAACAATCCTCGATAATCGTAGCCGGGGTTTCCAAACCCCGTGAATCTACGCTCATGGACCCCAGACCATCCAAACAATCTTCGAAAACCGTAGCTGGGGTTTCCAAACCCCGTGGATCTACGTTCATGAACCCCAGGCCATCCAAACAATCCTCGATAATCGTAGCCGGGGTTTCCAACTCCCGTGATCCCACGATCGTAACATCTATCCTAATTTTTTTCTCTTGGATAAGAAATGTTAACTTAACAAAAAAATGATAAAGATTAGATCAATATGAGTAATATCCTATTGCGATTTGATGTACTTTATGCTAGACTAAATTTGGCGAATATTGCCAATGGATACCAATTTTTCTTAACCTAATTTGGAGGAGCTATATGTCGAAAAAACTATTTATTTTTCTTTCCATTCTTATTTTTGCTTCCTTTGTCCTCGTCAGCTGTGGCGGAGGAGGGGAGGCTGACTGTGCCTCTGAGGACGTGTTGTGCATAGGCTTGGTCACAGATGTTGGTGAGATAGATGACAAATCCTTCAACCAATCCGCCTGGGAAGGTGTACAACTGGCTGAAGAAGAGTATAACGCGAAAGTAAACTACGTTGAAACCAAGGACGCTAAGGACTATGCTTCTAACATCGCCTTATTTGCAGACCAAAATTACGATATCATTGTTACGGTTGGCTTTGCTATGGGCGACGCAACCGGAGTTGCTGCCACGGAATATCCCGACATCCATTTCATCGGTGTGGATCAATTCTTTGATGGCACAGTACCCAATGTAACCGGCCTGGTATTCCATGAGGATCACTCTGGCTACCTGGCAGGTGCTTTGGCAGCCTCTTTATCGAAGACTGGTACAGTGGCTGCAGTACTTGGTACGGACCTGGTTCCCCCGGTAGTAGCCTTTAAAGAGGGCTACGAAGCTGGTGCTGCCTACGTCAATCCAAACATCAACGTGATCTCCACCTACCATCCCGGTGGACTTGATGTTGCCTTCACGGATCCGGAGTGGGGTGCCACCACCGCCAAGCAAGCGATCGACAATGGCGCTGATGTTGTTTTCGGTGCTGGCGGTAAAACCGGTAATGGCGCTTTGATCGAGGTAGCCTCCCACGCAGGTGTTTACTGCATTGGTGTGGATACCGACCAATGGCTGACAGTCCCAGAAGCCCATCCCTGCCTGGTTTCCTCTGCTATGAAACTGATTACCCCAGCAATGTTAGAGTTGATCTCCATGTACCAGTCTGGCTCGATTCCTGCTGGAATTTATTTTGGTCCTGCCGGTCTGGCGTCCTTCCATGATTTCGATGATGCCATTCCCCAGGCAGTCAAAGATCTGCTGACAGAGTTGGATGCTGGCTTGAAGGATGGTACTGTCTCTACAGGTTACGCACCATAATATTTTTCCCTCATTACCAAAGATCAAATGTGACGCACGCTACTTGTAGGGTGCGTCACATTATAAATATTAATTTCTTTTGGTAGTCCTTATAATTTATCGTGAGAAAATTGTGATCCAATAAGGTGGTGAGAACTTTATGGAAAAACTGGATACGGATACTACATCTGAAAAGAAAGATCGTATTTGGCTTCGAATCTGGCAGACATCCAGTGTACCCCTTGCCGCTGTCCTGTTAGCTGCCTTGATTGGTGCAATCATTCTTATCGTTTCTGGAGCGAATCCGATCACAGCTTACGCTGCTCTGTTGCAAGGGGCATTTGGTAGTGTGAGCACTTTTGGACGTACCTTGGAAAAAGCAACCCCCTTGATCTTTAGTGGATTAGCAGTAGCATTTGCATTCAAGGCGGGTCTGTTTAATATCGGTGCACAAGGGCAGCTATTGTTTGGCGCAATCACTGCAGCTGCACTTGGTTTTGGGATCAAGGATTTACCAGCCATTATTCATATTCCACTGGCGTTGTTTGGGGGTGGCTTGGCTGGCGCTTTATTTGGTGCTATTCCCGGCGCATTAAAAACCTATACGGGAGCCCATGAAGTCATCACCACCATCATGCTGAACTACATTGCCATCAACATCACTGATTACCTTTCAGATGGTCCTTGGAAGGATACATCTCCCGGTAATATTGTCGCCAGGACCCCAGAAATTTTTGATTCTGCCCGTATTCCGGCTATCAGCGGCATTTCCCTAGGCTTTGTTATCGCGATCTTATTTGCGATCTTGACTTGGTGGTTGTTGTGGAAGACCACCCTCGGTTTCGATATTCGCACTGTTGGGCAAAATCCAAGTGCCGCACGTTACGCTGGGATAAAGGTAGCCCGTACGGTGATACTGACGATGGTGATCAGCGGCTTGCTGGCGGGGATTGGCGGCGCCATTGAGACTCAGGCAGTGGTCGGTCGCTACCAACCGGGATTCAATGTCGGGTTAGGTTTTGACGGCATCACCATCGCTCTCTTAGGAAAGACCCATCCCATAGGTGTCATTCCCGCTGCCATATTAGTTGGCATAATGAAAGCCGGTGCCAACCAGATGCAGTTCACTGCGGGGGTTGCCAAAGAAATCACTGACGTTATCCAGGCATTGATCTTGTTCTTTGTCGCTGCGGATATGATCGTGCGCTGGATCCTTCGAATGAAGGAAACGGATGAAGAGCGTGTTACCCTTACCAAGGGATGGGGAAAGCAATAGGAGAACGAGATGACAAATACCTATTCATCGATTCCGTCCTGGAAATATTTCATAAATCGCTATGGCGTAGTTTTAGGTGGAGCGCTCGTGGTCCTGGCTGCTATCCTTGTGTTTTACGCTCGTGATCCTAAAATTACAGAAGCAGTTCTTGCTTCCGCTGTCAGGCAATCTACCCCCCTGGTTCTGGGTGCGCTTTGTGGGGTTCTCGGGGAACGCTCTGGGATCATTAATATCGGCATTGAAGGTCAAATGTTGTTGTCTGCTTTTATTGGGTTTCTCGTTAATGTTTGGACTGGCAATTTATTTATTTCCGTGATTGCTGGTTTACTGACGGGTGCGCTTATGGGTGCCTTGTTAGCCTTCATGTCCGTGACCTTAAAAATTGACCAGATCATTGGGGGGACAGTGATTAATATCATTGCCTTAGGGCTCTCCGGTTATTTTTACCAGGTTGGTTTAACAACCAAGGGCAAGCTGCTCCCGATTCCATTGGGTCCTTTGGCAAATTTACCAATTGTGGGATCTGTATTATTTGACAATCCGCCCATTACCTACGCTGCGATTGTTCTGGTATTTGTGACTCACTATTTGCTCTTCAAGACGAAATGGGGATTGCGGACCCGGGCAGTAGGCGAACACCCTAGGGCTGCGGATACGGTCGGTGTAAATGTTTACCTCGTACGGTATGTCAATGTGATCTTGGGTGGCGCCATTGCTGGTTTAGGGGGTGTTTTCTTAACTTTGGAAGCTGTTGGATCCTTCGAACGTGCTATGACCAATGGGCGCGGTTTTGTAGCCCTGGCTTGCATGCTCTTTGGAAAATATACCCCTTTTGGCTCTTGGGGTGCGGCTCTCTTATTTGGATTGACCTCTGCCATCCAGACTCAACTTCAATTTGGTGGTCGCGTTAATATCCCTCACCAGTTCATTGGGATGCTCCCCTATCTTTTAACCATTGTTGTGTTAGCTGGTTTTGTCGGAAGAACGCGGGTACCAGCAGCTGATGGTGTTCCTTATGAAAAGGAGTAGCACATGAGTGAGGCATTCGCTTTAGAAGTCCGCAACATCACCAAACGCTTCCCTGGTGTGTTAGCCAATGATAGGGTCAATTTCAACCTTAATAAAGGGGAGATCCACGGCTTACTAGGGGAAAACGGAGCTGGAAAATCGACCTTGATGAACGTTATTTACGGCTTGTATAGCCCTGAGGAAGGTGAGTTTTACCTGGATGGGAAGAAAGCAGAAATTCGCAACCCGCATGATGCCATTAATGCTGGGATCGGTATGGTGCACCAGCACTTTATGCTGGTTCAGGTTTTCTCTGTGGTTGAGAATATCATCCTGGGGTCCGAAACCACCAAAGGGCTGATTCTGGACATCCGTACTGCTCGGCGACGAATCCGTCAGCTTTCACAGGATCATGGCCTGGAAGTTGATCCGGATGCCATCATTGAAGACCTCCCTGTAGGCATTCAGCAGCGAGTGGAAATCATTAAAGCTCTCTATCGAGAAGCCAGGATTTTGGTTTTGGACGAACCTACAGCCGTACTCACCCCACAAGAAGCTGATGATTTGTTTATTATCATGCGGGAATTAACCAGCCACGGCGTATCAATTATTTTTATCACCCATAAGCTCAAGGAAGTATTGGCAATTTCAGATCGTATTTCCGTAATGCGCCGGGGACAACTTGTTGACACCGTTACTCCTGCCGAAACAGACGAGAAGGGACTGGCAGAGTTGATGGTCGGGCGTGAGGTCATCCTCGAAGTTCCCAAGGAACCTGCTGTCCCTAAGGATGTTGTCCTGGAGGTGGACGGGCTAACTGTGGTGGATGAGCGAGATTGCACTGTCGTGAATAATGTATCTTTCCAGGTGCGTTCTGGAGAGATTTTGGGGATTGCTGGTGTTCAAGGGAATGGTCAAACCGAGTTAGCAGAGACCTTGACCGGTTTACGACCTGCAAGCGCGGGTATTATTAAGATCGAAGGCCAGGTAGTTCCATTCGAATCACCGCGAACCCTGGTAGAAGCAGGAGTCTCCCACATACCGGAAGACCGCCAAAAACATGGCCTAGTGCTTCCATATTCGATTGCTGATAACCTTGTTTTATGCACTTATTATAAACCTCCATTTGCGAAAGGTTTGCAGCGTGAAGAGGAAGCGGTCTATGAGAACGCTGAGAAGTTGATAAAACGCTTTGATGTCCGCACACCTGGTCCGTTGCTTCCAGCAAGGAACTTGTCCGGTGGTAACCAGCAGAAAGTGATCGTGGCACGAGAATTAAGCCGTCCTGTGAAATTGCTGATCGCCAACCAGCCTACGCGCGGCCTGGATGTTGGCTCCATTGAGTATATCCACAGCCAGATTGTGATGGAACGTGACCGAGGCGCAGCCGTTGTCGTCATCTCCGCCGAATTAGATGAAATCCGATCCTTAGCTGACCGTCTCGCCGTGATGTACCATGGGGAGATTGTCGCAACAGTCCTCCCTGACGAAGTGACCAAGTCGGAGTTAGGATTGTTGATGGCTGGTAGCAAGATGACACATGAAGTAGGTCAGAATTAGAGGTGCAGATACATTATAGGTTGGATAGGAATCAAAGCGCGTAGAGGGGAGAGAGAAATAAAATTTTGTAAATATGTTGGAAATATCCCCAAAGACTGCGGGTTAGTCCTTTTTTATCTGAATAATATTGGATAAAAAAAGATAGTTAGGGTGGTGTTTAAAGCTGTCCAGGCGTCTACCCGACCATAGCCATAGGTATTATTGGGGATAGCGCTTCCCGGAATTCCTCCGCAGACTTGGGATGTGGTTCTCGGCAGGGCAGTGTTTTCGATGATTGTCTCGATCTCCTCCACCTGACCAATCAGTTGGGGAGTGGCGGACAATAATAGGGCGACCAATCCAGCCACATGCGGAGCCGCCATGCTTGTACCACTCAAGTATACGTATGTGTCCCCCGGATAGCTGGAGCGGACGCTGGACCCAGGTGCGGTGATGTTGGGCTTCAATCGATTGCTGCCATCCACTGTAACCGGTCCACGACTGCTGAACCCGGTGATGAGATCCTCGCTGTTCATCGCCCCAACAGAGAAAGATTCGCCATAGATTGTTGCGGGGTCCGCCACGGTATTACAAGCAGAGCCCTCATTTCCAGCAGCGTGTACGGTGACGATTCCTGCAGCGCGCACTGCCTGGACAACTGAGAGCAAGATATTGGGGTCGGTGCAGCCTTCAGAAACAGGGCAGCTCCAGGAGTTGTTGATCACATGAGGCGCTTTACTGGGATCAGGGTTCTCTCCATTCAGGTCGGTTGGCGCGATAAACCATTCGTAGCAAGCTGTGTAGGTAGCAGGAGTGCCATTCCCGAATCTATCCATGTTGCGGCAGCCGATCCATTTTGCACCTGGGGCAACGCCAATCTGGTTAGACCCACCGTCGTCTCCAACCATAATGCCCATGGTGTGGGTTCCGTGCCCATGAGGGTCAATCGGTTCGCTATTGGCAGGGTTGATGGCATCATGCCAGTTATAGTTATGGTCTGCGGTGTTCCCATTCCAGCCGCGGTATTTTTCTTTCAGAGCAATATGATCCCAATCGTAACCAGTATCCTGACCACCGATAATGATCCCCTGACCGGTATAACCCAAACTCCAAACCATTGGAGCGTTGATTTTACGGATGTTCCATTCGATTTCCTCCACAGCTTGTGGCTCATCCAGCACTGGTTCACCTTGAGGAATCGAGATGGGGACGGATGGATTGGCAGCGATCCTGGCTACATCTTCTCTTTGAGCAATCTGTTCGATTATCTCCCTATCGCCTCGAACCCAGATCATATTGGTTATCCAAAATGCGTGATAATCCGCTCCTAGTGCGTCCAGAGCCGTCCTGAGTGGTTTCTGGTTGGTTTTTGCAAAGGAAGATAAGGTTTCATAAACATAAGTCCCTTTTTCATCCTTCGTCTTTAAGGATGTTGCCTTACTCAGATCGGCTTGTTCGCGTAGGAAGATGAGGAATTCCGTTTCCCCCTTTTCTGTAGCTGAAAGCACCAGCGGTGCGACTTTAGTAGACCAGGAAGTTTGACCGGATCCGGCAAGCGTTGTGTTGCCGATCCAGTTTACAATGAAGAAAATAACGGACAGGGTTAGGATCGGGATTCGTTTCATAAGGTTTTATAACAGGGTCTGGGAGTGGATGATTTTACAAATTGGTGAATTCTTCGGTATCTAGACCGAGGCATTTCATCACAAACCACAATGGTCGGTCGCGATAAGCGGAAAAGATTTTCTGCGCCCGTTCCAGAGCAATTTTTTTCTCGTTTTTAGAAAAAAAGCCTGGTTTTCGTTGATTTAACAAGAAATTTGCAGCTTCATCAACACTTTTATCCCCGTAGATCAATGCCTCACGGACATATTCGTGAAGGTATTGATCGAAAAGGTTTTTTTTCATTTAATACTCTCCTGTTAATAAGCCTTCTGGTTTGTAAGCCAGGATGGCGATAAGCTCTGGTTGTTGTGGATCCGGCTTACCGGTTAAAGAAGGATAGAAGCGAATGCCTGTATATCCGCAGTGTTCCAATAACGTGGTGTAATCCTGCTCGGTATAAGCCTGGACACTCTGAGTATATCGTATCACATTCCCCGATGATGCGTCGATGATGAAGTAACGATTGGTGGTAACCTGAGCATCTGTGTCCCAAAAATATTCTTCCAGGACAAGATGTGGTTCTAGAGAGTTCAATCCGGATGAAGTGGTGTACCAGGATGGGGACTTACTGCCCCAGGTTTGTACAGCTGCGAAGGTATGAGGTTCGAGGATCAATACACCACCTAGTTGGAGTGCCTGGTACGATTTATCCAGGATTAATTTTGTGTGTGAGGGTCTGAATATGTTCAACTCACCATAGAGCAACATGACAGCATCAAACCTATTGCCATACTTTGCTTTGCGGATATCAGCTTCCAAAAAGGTGCAGTCCAATTCTTCTGCATGAGCAATCTGCTTGGCGTAGGCGATCGATGCTGGTGAATAGTCTATTCCATGGCACTTGTGGTTCAACTTTGCCAGGCGGATAGAATAAAGCCCGGGTCCGCAGCCTAGGTCCAGGATTTTTGATGGTTTCTCTTGTAGTACGTGGTTGTGGATCCAGGTGACATGCTGGTCGATCCGATGAAAATTCCTGCTTGCGGCTTCGTGTTCTTGTGATAGGTGTTCTTTCAGCATCCTCTGGCTGAAATCGGGATCATTCCAGGGGATATTATCCCCCTCTTCCCATGGAAAGGGTATTGTTTTTCGATTTACCAGGTCGATAAGTTCCATTAAGATATCCTTTTTCTTGGTCAAAGGTTGTTATTGAATGTGTTTTCAACCACGCCGGGCAGCAAGTCATAGACGGATCTACCGATTTCAGCTTCAAGTTCCCTCTGAGTCTGGAAGAAGGCGCGCCATTTAAGAAGGGTATATTGGTTGATTCCATAACGTAAGGCGATGTCCACCAACCGTTTTTCCATCAACACTGGACCAGATGGCAGGCAGATCGAGTCACAGAACTGGATCAGGCGATCATAGGGTGAGTACTCGATATGTTCCAATACACCTTGTACAAAATCGCGTTGTACCTGGGTACAATCCCAATAGGTGGCGCCATAATCGACATCTGGAATTGGATAGGAATGGGTGAGGCAGATTCGAGCTGCATCCGGGTAACCTTCCTGGGTTAAGAACTGATAACCGTCGTAAACATGGCGCATCCCAAACACACCTTCCCTACGTCCGATGTCATGTAACAGTCCCAGGATATATCCAATCTCCGGGTCCATCCTGGGGTGGTAGTGAGAAATCTTTTCCGCAGCGAATGCCACCTGTTTGGAATGCGCATACCAAGGTCCAGGGTTCCGTTTATTTGCTTCTTCAAGAAGGAGGTGTGCTTTATCACGGTCGGGTATCTTCAGCTTATCCAGTTCTTCCTGGCAGCCTGCAGGTTTATGTTGGTTCATTGTTTTATGAACAAAATCCGAGATTTCCGGGCATTTCTTGAGTATCTACCTTTTGATGGCTGGGTAAGCGAATTAAACTTCACATAGTTTTCGTTCAGGTACCCTGCCAGGGAGATAGGATAATTGGAAGTACTCCAGGAGAAAGAAATCTTCAACCTCGCGGTCCGCACCTTGAAAGAATTTTTGGAAAAACTCAGCCCGAGGCGTCATTTTCTCCCTACAATGTCTTTAATGATTTAATCTCAGGCCAAATAAATGGTAGGATTAACAATCCGCCCAAACTTAAAATGCCAAGGGCAATGATTGCGCTTGTGAATATGCCGAGAGTCTCAAAGGGAACGAGGGTGTATAACAAGGTAACAACCAGCCCTCCCCCAAGTGACGCGGGGAGTACCCTCATGAGTGTGCTTCGGGCATCAGCAAATCCGGGAAATTTTCTGTTGAGGATCCAGAGCATAAGGATGAGTTGACCTGTGAAGGCGATGGAATTTGCCAGGGCGATTCCAGAGCCACCAAGGACTCTTGATAGGGAGATGCCCAGGATAATAAAGGTAGCAGCAGTCAATGTGATGGTGAATAGGGGTGTCCAGGCGTTTTGTTGGGCATAAAAAGCGCGTGAGGTCACCTCGATGATTGCATTAGCGACCAGGCCCAGGGAATACGCCCTGGTGATCCAAACGATCAGCTCAGTGAATTGAGAATTAAACCCCAAAACACCGGCGATTGGTCGAATCCCAGCCATTAACAAGATGGCAGCCGGGATGCTCAGAGCCAGGATGATGCGTATCGTTGTATTCAAAGAAATGAAAAGGGCTTTTGAATCCTCACGAGCTGCCTGTTCGGATATCGTTGGCAGTAATGCGGTGCCAATTGCAGTGCCAATCAGGGACTCGGGCACCTGCATAAAGAGCCAGCCATAAACCAATGCTGCAATGGTGCCTTCGGCAAGCCGCGAGGCAAGGTTGTCCTGGGCGACAAATATGCTCTGAATAAAAAACATGGTCAGCACCCTTGGACCCATCATGACCAGGACCTTTTGAACCCCGGGGTGTTTTATGTTGATTTTCGGAGACCAATGGAATTTAAATCTCACCAGACCGGGTATCTGGATGATAAGAAATAAAGCTGCACCTAAAATTGTCCCGTATACCAATCCATGGATTCCCAAACCCAGTGCTGGTAAGGTAACCGGACCAATTTGGAAGCCTGTTTCCGGGACCAGGATGAGAATGCCAATCAAAGCTCCAATATCGTACATACTTGGGGCGATGGCAGGTAACAGGAAATGCTGGTTTGCCTGTAGCCCAGCGATTACCAAACCTGCCATAGAGAACAATATGGTGGCGATCAGGTTCAATCGCATCAGGTCAGCGACTAATAACTGCTGCTCTGGACCAAATCCGGGAGCAATGCCAATGTTCCAATGTACCAATTGGTTGGCGAAAATGACAACCAGGATTGAAAAGCCAACGGTCACAAGAAAGACCAGGTTAGCAATTCGAGAAAATATATCCCAGGCTTGGGAACGACCTTTTATTTCCAGGGTTTCAGAGAGGACCGGAATCAAAGCCATTGCCAGCGCACCACCGGAGATTAGGGTGAATAGCATGTCCGGAATGTTGTTGGCGGCGTTGTAAGTATCCAGCAGGTTTATATGATCACTAAAGGTTCGAGAGATGATCAACTGGCGAACGAGACCGAGGATTTTTTCCAGGCCAAAAAATACTGCGATGATAATGGTCGACCGGGCAATATGACTCATGGCAAACTCCTGAATTGTTCTCCGTAGTATAGCATGATCGTTAAACCAGTGGAGGATTCAAGAATTGGTTACCGAAAATTCATTAAGTAAGTATAAATATTGATGATTAGTCTGGATTGATGCAAAATACATTACCAAATATTTAATAATGGTTCGATTGCACCCTCTATGGAAGTTAGTGATTACCCAATAGCCGATTCCTTTCTGCATCAACAAATGTCCTTTCTCGTAATCTGATTGACCTCGCCAATTACTATGGCAATTTACTGGCATTGGCATTGCATTTCATGCTTGGACAAGGTAGAATCCAGGGATATCAGGTTTTTTTGGAGTTTAATATGCCCGAAATCGCCATCGTTACCGACAGTACTGCCTACCTATCCAATGAACTTATCCGGGAATATGATATCCACGTCTTACCCCTCAAGGTTATTTGGGGCACGGAAAGCCTGGATGACAATGTGGATATTACGCCGGCAGAATTTTACAAGCGTCTTCAAGAGAGCAAAGAGATGCCGACAACTTCTCAGGTAACAGTCGGTGAATTTCAGGACTTGTTCGTTAAGTTGCATGCTGAAGGGAAGGAAATTCTTTGCATCCTCATTTCAAGGGAAATGTCTGGAACTATGGCTTCTGCTGAAGCTGCCAGGGCTGAAGTGCCAGAATCAAAGATAACCCTGGTTGATTCCGAAACTACCACGGTTGACTTGGCTTTTCAAGTACTCGTAGCAGCTCGCGCTGCAAAAAGTGGAGTTTCGTTGCTTGAATGTGTGAAGGCTGTTGAGCAGGACCGGCAGAATAGCGGGGTTATTTTTGCGGTTGATACGCTTGAATTCCTTCACAGGGGCGGACGGATTGGTGGTGCAAAAAGGTTAATGGGCACTGTGTTGAATATTAAGCCGATTCTTACCCTTACAGATGGTAAAGTAGACGCACTTGAACAGGCGCGAACACGAAAAAAATCTGTCAATCGCCTTGTGGAGATTGTAAGTGAGCGTGTTGAAGGGAAGTCGAATCTACGACTTGGGGTTTCCCATGCTGACGCCCCGGAAGAAGCAGCGAGGTTACTTCAGGATGTTTCGGATAGGCTGAATCCAGTAGAAACAATGATCGCTGAATTAAGCCCAGCCATTGGCACTCATGTTGGACCTGGAACCCTGGCGTTAACATACCATTTCGAAGAATAGAATCTTTCTGACGACGCTTGGGGGTCATCATCCGTATTGGGTAAAAATATTTAATTCGGATACATCAATCCTGGTTTCTCTTTTGATTTTGTTTACCTTATAACCCATCTTTGTTCGTAACCCAGGTTAATCATAAGGGTTCTAACATTGTTGAGAGGTGTTGTATCTTTTCTCATTAAAGGTTTATCTTTCAAAGAAGGAGCAGGAATTATGTCGAAAGTATCAATTGTCACCGACAGTACAGCATATATCCCCGATGATCTTGTTAAACAGTATGGGATCATCGTTGCTCCCCAGGTGTTGATCTGGGGCGCAGAGATTTTCCGAGATGGCATTGATATCAGCCCAACAGAGTTCTATATTCGTCTGGCGACTGCAAGCATCATGCCTACAACGTCTCAGGTTGCTGTTCCCACCTTCAGAGAGATTTTCGAAAAACTTCATGGTCAAGGTCAAGAAATCTTGACCATTCTTTTATCAGATCAATTATCAAAGTCATTAAATTCTGCTGAACTGGCACGTCAGATGGTACCAGAAGCAAAAATAGAAATTGTTAACTCAAGAACCGTAGCGATGGAACTGGGTTTCCATGTCCTTGCGGCTGCCCGAGCGGCGCAGACAGGGGCTTCGTTATTAGAATGCAAAAGAATTGCTGAAAAAGCCCAGGAAAAAACGGGGGTATTGTTTGTCGTAGATACGTTGGAATTCTTACACCGGGGAGGACGGATTGGTGGGGCATCCCGGTTGTTGGGAACTGCCTTACAGATGAAGCCTCTACTTGAAGTTCGCGATGGCAGGGTTGAATCTGTTGAAAAGATTCGCACGAAGAAAAAGGCTTATAAGCGGCTTGTCGAAATGGTCGTAGGGAGAGTTAACGCGATGGAAGGTGAGCTCAGGCTGGCAACCCTCCACGCCAACGCTTTTGAGGATGCACAAGATTTGATGGAAGAATTGAATAAAAAATTAAAACCCATCGAATCAATCTATTCCGAAGTGAGTCCGGTTGTTGGTACTCATTGTGGACCTGGGACTGTGGGGATTGCTTACATGGTGGGTTGATCAATTTATGAATCTTTCAGGTTGATTTAAAATCTAATAAATCAACAATTGAAGCGAAACCGAGAAAAAGGTTTCGCTTTTTCCTTTTTTGACGTTCCGCATAATTCATGGTACGCTTTATATATCCTTAAAACCGATTGATGGAGTCAACCTTTGACCGGAATTGGTGATCTACCCCAACTGCTTATTGTCGCTGTCTCTAATCTGGTTCTCCATGAACACCACGATCAGCAACGAATCCCACCTTTAATTGAAAAATTAAGCACTAGCGGGGTTCTTCGAAATCCACCAGTTGTCATTCGAATGCAGAAGCAGCCTGATCATTATATGGTGCTGGATGGAGCCAACCGCGTTTCCGCTTTTCGAGAGTTAGGGATTCCCCATATCCTGGTTCAGGTGATCGATCCGGAGGTGGACCAGGTGGAACTCCAATCCTGGAACCATGTGATTTGGGGAATTCTACCAGATGATCTATTTAATATCATTCAAGCACTACCTGCTGTATATTTGCATCCAAGCCGACCTTCCCAATCCTTCCAGGATCTGATGGATATTCACTCACTGGCATCTATTCACTTACCTAACGGGAAAGTGTTCACTGCTTTCACCTCTACCGCGGATTCGGTCGATCGAGTCAGGTCGTTAAACAAGCTTGTTCATCGCTATTGCGAAATTGCTAATATTGATCGGACCAGCGTTTATCAGATTCAAGCCTTATACGATCTTTATGAGGATCTGGCAGGCCTTGTCTTATTGCCCACATTTGACATCCTTGAAGTCATCGATATCGTAGAAGCAGGTTTCCTGATGCCACCGGGAAGTACCCGGTTCAAAATCGCACCGCGTGTTCTTCATGTAAACTACCTTTTAGAAGATTTAATCAGGGAAATCCCCATCGAGAAGAAAAACGTGAAATTACGGGAGCATCTTTGCACCTGGTTAGCCTCTAAGTGTATTCGGTTTTACGAGGAGCCTACTTTCTTATTCGATGAATAATAACTTACAAGAAACTTGCCAGATTTGTAAAAAAATTTTTGCCTGACAAATATCACCAAAGCAGCAAGTCCAATTTCATAGCTCCTTGCAAACCTATAAAGTTACTTCATAGGTTTGCTAGTCACACTAAATAATGACCAATGGATAATTTTTTTTGCTGATCCACAGGAAGTTCTTCTTCCACCCGGAGAGGTATGAATATTAAATTTAAATGTTGATCCATATCCTGATGGAAAACGAGTACACTTGTTTGTCGAACTGACTCCGTTCCAATTTATACCCAGCGGCGATATTATTATTACCAATCAGGCGGATGAGGTTGTTTCTTCCACCAGCTTTAATTTTTTTACACATTTATCTTCCATGATTATTTTGCCATCACCATGAAAAACTTGGTACGAATCCGCGAATTACTGCATCCTTATATTCTGCAGGTGACTCTGGCATTGGTTATTTTGTTTATAGTCACTGCTGCAAACCTTGCTATCCCTGAGATCATCCGACAGGTGATTGACATCGGCCTTGTGGGTGGAGAGCGGCGCTTCTTGCTTAACTCCGCCCTGATTGTTTTAGGCATTGGTGTGCTGATTGCCATCCTTGATTTTAGTAACCGTTATTTGAGTGCCTGGGTCTCGTTCCGAGTGACCTTCGACTTGCGAAATCACCTTTACGATCAAATTCAACAGCTCTCCTTCAGCTACCACGACCACACCCAGACGGGTCAGCTGATCAATCGTTGCATTGAGGATGTTCGATCTCTGCAGCAGTTTACAGGCACAGGCGTAATCGAGCTGATGCGAATTACCCTTTTGCTTATAGGTGTGATTTTCCTGCTTTTTAAGGATAATGCGCAACTGGCGGCGATCGCATTGATCCCTATGATCCCACTCTTTTTCTTGACAACCAGTTTTGGCAGGCGAGTTGGTGGATTGTTCTATAATGTGGATAAAGCCATGGGTGATCTCTCTACCCGGCTTCAGGAAAACGTGAGCGGTGTCCAGGTTGTTCGTGCTTTTGCGCGTGAACCATATGAAGTTCAACGTTTTAACCGACAAAATCGCAAGCTGTACGAGAGTCGTCTCACAGTCATCCAGCAGTGGAGCCGGGTGATGCCTACGTCTCATTTCTTGATCGCTATGATCACTGTATTGATC
>CAZTJD010000017.1:0-4625 GCA_964613985.1 uncultured Anaerolineales bacterium | reverse complement strand
CGAGGTGATATGACCTTGGGAGAGGTGGTTGCTTTCAACAGCTACTTACTATTAATGGCTGAACCTGCCCGGCAGCTTGTGATGCTGGTCAATACTGCAGGGGAAGCAAGTGCTGGGATCCGGCGCATTTTCGAAATACTGGAGCAGAAACCTGAGATCAAGTCCCCAGATCATGCTTTATCCTTGGGGACGTTATCAGGAAGAATTGTGTTCCAGAATGTTTGTTTCCGTTACCAGGGAGGGAAAAGCATTGCCTTGGAGGAAATCAACCTGGAGGTGGAACCTAATCAGGTGGTTGCCTTGATCGGACCGACTGGTTCGGGAAAGACTTCCCTGGTCAACCTGATCCCTCGCTTTTATGATGTTAGCGAAGGGGCTATCTTGGTGGATGGGATTGATATCCGTCAGGTTGACCTGCAATCACTTCGGCGTCAGATTGGTATCGTGTTGCAAACTTCGGTACTCTTTTCCGATAGCATCCGTGCCAATATTGCTTATGGAAGACCGCAGGCAGAGATGGATGCTGTGATCGAGGCAGCGAAAGCCGCCCAGGCTCATGACTTCATCATGGAAATGCCAGATGGATATGATACAGAAATCGGTGAGCGTGGTGTTACCCTCTCAGGTGGTCAGCGGCAGCGAGTTGCCATCGCTCGAGCTCTCTTACTCGATCCGCGTATTCTTATCCTGGATGACTCAACTTCTTCAGTAGATACCCAGACCGAGCGCCTTATCCAGAAAGCCTTAGATCGATTGATGGAAGGACGAACGACTTTCATCATCGCTCAACGCCTCTCCAGCGTCCGACGAGCCGACCTCATCCTGGTTATGGACCAGGGACGTATTGTTGAAAAGGGCACGCATGTTTCGCTGCTGGCACGAGAAGGCTTGTACCGTGAAATTTATGAGCTACAACTGCGTGGACAAGAGCAGGTAGCAATCGGAGACTAGAGATTGGAGATTGTTTAAGGCCTATAATGTTTATGAGAATAGTGCGTGGAAAAGTTAAACTGCCGAAATCAGGCTGATTTCATCAATTATCAATTTTCTCTTATCAATTATGTTGCCCGACGATTTTCTGGACCGTATGAAGGTCTTTTTAGGTGAAGAATTTGCCCCCTTTTTGACCAGTTTTAAGGATGCCTCGTCACTAGGCTTGCGGGTGAACACCCTCAAACTTTGCGTAGGAGAATTTTTAAAGATCTCCCCATATTCACTCCATACGATTCCCTGGACTGGAGAAGGATTTACATTACCTTTGGATAGCCGCCCAGGGACTCATCCTTATCATGCGGCTGGACTTTACTATCTCCAAGACCCATCTGCTATGGCAGTAACCGAATTGTTAGATCCCCAGCCCGGTGACCGCATCCTGGATCTGGCTGCTGCTCCTGGTGGTAAGACCACCCACATTGCTGCCAAGATGAATCAGCAGGGTTTATTAGTGGCGAATGATATCAACACTAGTCGGAGTCGAGATTTATATCACAACCTGGAGCGTTGGGGAGCTCGTAATACGGTCGTTTTAAATGAGACCTCACAAAGGTTGGCTACTCATTTTGGCCCCTTTTTTGATAAGGTGCTCCTGGATGCGCCTTGCTCAGGGGAGGGAATGTTTCGAAAAGACCCTAAAGCGATATATGAATGGAGCCCCAAAATGGTTGTGAGCTGTGCCAACCGACAGGATCTGATATTGGCTGAAGCAGCTAAGTTGGTCAGGTCAGGCGGGAGGTTGGTATATGCTACCTGCACCTTTGCCCCGGAGGAAAATGAGGGCACCGTGTTCCGTTTCCTTCAGGTACATCCGGAATTTGCAATCGAGCGGATTGAAGTGAAGGATGGATTTTCCAGTGGACGTCCAGAGTGGATTTCACAGAACTCATCATCCGGTTCTAATGTTAATATCTTGGATTTGCGCCAGACAGTTCGTTTATGGCCTCACAAGGCTCCTGGAGAAGGTCATTTCATCGCGGTCCTTCGAAAAAATGCCACACCGCCTCTCCTGCATACCTTCCCAAAACCTTTTCAGATTTCTTCACTCATCGGAAATCTAAGGTTCGATTACGAAACCTTTGCCGCTGAAACCTTACAGGGCAATTTGCCACTACAACGACTATCTTTACACGGCAGCCACTTATACCAGATTCCCAATGCAGCCCCTGATCTCCATGGGCTGCGGGTGATCCATTGGGGTTGGTGGTTGGGGACTTTCAAGACCAGGCGTTTTGAGCCATCGCAAGCGCTTGTAATGGCTCTGACCCCTACGGATCTTTGCCAGGTTTATGATTTTCAAATAGATGATTCCGCCTTAATGAGTTATCTCCGTGGTCAGGTCCTGGTGGAACCGGGACCTGATGGTTGGATCATGATTTCAGTGGATGGTTATCCCTTGGGTTGGGCGAAAAGGGTGAAAAATCGTCTGAAGCCACACTTCCCAAGGTGGTTGAGAATGGTTGGATCGCGTTAAACAGAATAAAGAGGTAGCATAGGTGATAGAGGTTGTAAAGGTAACGAACACGGAAATGAATCTCAGGAAAACTACAGGTATCAGGTATATAAAAGATACGGGGTATACAAGTGAGGCTAATAATCAATCCTCCATAATATTATCTGACCTCGCTTCCCCACCATTATGATCTCTGATCAACTGATGAACTTTTCTAATTTTACATGAAAATATGACCCAAAAAGGTAAGAAACAGTTTCCCCCAGTAGAAGAAGTTATCGTCAAGAGTTATGACCCGCGCATAATGCAGCGTTTATGGGACTTTATGCGTCCATATCGCTGGAATTATATCCAGGGTATTTTCTACACCATGTTGCAGGCCGTGGCAGTCTCTGCAGGACCTTACCTGGTTGGGTTTGCCTTAGACGAAGGTATTACCGGAGGGGACGTTTTTATACTACGAAATGCAGTGCTGTTCTATATCGGAATGACCATCTTACAGTGGCTGATGATCTATCTGCGCGTCAATTTGATGGCGAAAGTTGGGCAGTCGATTATTTACAACATACGCGCTGAACTATTTTCCCATTTACAGGACCTTTCCTTGAGTTTCTACAGCCGTTACAGTGTAGGTAGGGTGATTACGAGAGTCATCAATGATGTCAGTGTGCTGCGCGAGTTTGTGACCTGGGCGATCGTTGCCAGCGCCCGAGATGTCTTTGTTTTGGTCGGAATCATCATCGCCATGATCAGTATAGACTTACGTCTATCCTTAATCATCATGGCTGTTCTGCCCTTTATGGTTGCGATGACCATCGTCTTTCGACGGTTTGCCCGAGCGAATTATCGCCTGGTTCGCTCTTCGGTAAGCTGGGTCAATTCGGTATTGGCGGAAAACGTGAATGCTGTGCGTGTTGTGCAGGCTTTCTCCCGGCAGAAATATAATTTTCGTTTCTTCAAGGATGAGGTCAATAATTTCAATCTACGTTTGAACTTGAAATCTGCGCTATTGTCTTCGATCTTCTATCCAGCGGTGGATTTCCTAGGCGCGATCGCCACAGGTTTGGTGATCTGGTTTGGAGGGCAAGCCGCCCTGAGTGAAGTATTGACTCCTGGGGTTTTGGTTGCCTTTATACTCTACATCAACCGTTTCTTTGGTCCAATTCGCAATCTCACCCAGCGCTTCGACCAGATGCAGTCTGCTATGGCGGGAGGAGAACGTATATTTGCCTTGTTAGATTCACCGGCGGAAGTGCAGGATGCCCCAGATGCAGTACAAATGCCTATGATCAAAGGGCTGGTGGTATTTGATGGGGTATGTTTCCGCTATATCGATGATGATGCACCTGTGTTGATCGATATCAACCTTGAGGTAGAGCCAGGGCAGACCGCTGCCCTGGTTGGGAAGACCGGCGCTGGAAAGTCGACCATGATCAAGCTGCTGAGCAGGTTCCATGATCCTACGGAAGGGCAGGTAAAGGTGGATGGGATTGACCTTCGAACTGTTACACAGCACAGCTTAAGAGAACAGATGGGCATTGTCCTGCAGGACCCTTTTCTGTTCAATGGAACAGTAGCTGATAATATCCGTTTCGGATACCTGGATGCCAGTGAGGAAGATGTAGTGGCAGCAGCAAGAGCTGTAGGGGCTCACGAGTTTATAACCAGGATGCGTAAAGGGTATGAGACCTCCGTAGAAGAAGGCGGGGTGATCCTCTCTGTAGGTCAAAGGCAGTTGATTTCATTTGCGCGGGCTTTGTTGGCTGAGCCGCGCATCCTCATCCTCGACGAAGCCACCTCCAGTGTCGATACACAGACAGAACTAATCATTCAGACTGCGTTAGCTCGCCTTTTAAGAGGTCGGACGGCTTTTGTCATCGCCCACCGACTCTCAACGATCGTGAACGCTGATCAAATCATCGTCCTTGATCTGGGTAGGATTGTTGAAAAAGGAACCCATGATGAGTTGCTGGCGAAAAAAGGTCATTATGCCCAGCTTTATCAAATGGGATTCGAAGATTAAATCATCAAGTTTTCAATATTTACGATACTAACTGTAGTTAAAGTGTTTGGTGTACAGGGTACTTTATGAAAGAGAATGGAAAGCGACTGATGAATTGAATCCTACTAGTACTGAGTCATAGTGAATAAGATGGAATAGAACTTGCATCGATCAGAA
>CAZTJD010000016.1:0-43547 GCA_964613985.1 uncultured Anaerolineales bacterium | reverse complement strand
ACCGCATCGATAATGACTCCAGCGGAATTTGGGGAATCCCAGACCTCTAATTTTAATTCAAGATTGAGTGGTACATCGCCAAAAGCACGTCCTTCCATTCGGATATGGCACCACTTTCTATCTGTCAACCAGGGCACATAGTCGCTTGGACCAACATGAATATTATCATTACTAATATCATAGGGTAACTGACTGGTGACTGCCTGGGTTTTTGATATTTTTTTCGATTCTAAACGTTCACGTTCAAGCATATTATAGAAGTCCATATTACCGCCGAAGTTAAGTTGATACGTGCGGTCGATGTGGACTCCTCGATCGTTAAAGAGATTGGTTAAAACACGGTGGGTAATAGTTGCCCCGACCTGGCTTTTAACATCATCTCCGATGACAGGTAGCTTTGCTGCTTCAAATCGTTTACTCCAATAAGGCGAACTGGCAATAAACACAGGAATCCCATTCACAAAAGCACATCCTGCTTCTAAGGACTGCTCGACATACCACTTGGTAGCCATTTCAGCACCGACAGGGAGGAAATTTACGACTACATCTGTCTTCGTATCTCTTAGGATTTCAATAATTGCATCTGTTGGTCCTTCAGCTTTTTTGACCTTTTGTAAAAGATATTTTCCTAAGCCATCATGGGTCATTCCTCTGTTGACAGGGATTCCTTTATGAGGTACTTCCGCAAATTTAATTGTATTGTTAGGTTCACACCAGATTGCCTCGCTGAGATCCTTTCCGACTTTGTTTTCAGCCACATCGATCGCAGCAGTGAATTCAATGTCGCGAACATGATAATCGCCAACCTTGGCATGCATTAAACCCGGTATTTCCTCATGGTCAGAAGCGTTCTTATAATATTCGACCCCTTGAACGAATGCAGCAGCACAATTTCCTATACCTACAATAGCTACGCGAACTTTATTGTTATTTGTCATGACGTTACCTCGCTACTAAATAGTACCTATCCATAGGAGAAACCACCAATTTAGGAAAATCACTTAAAATTGATCGAAAAGATACAGATAGGTTTTTAATTATTTTGCGATTATAACCGATTGTATGAGGATTTTCTTTGTTATTCCAATCCAAGGAAATTATTAATACCATCTTTTGAGTAAGATCAACACCAAAAAGAACTTCAGAATGGTAGAATAATGCACCAATAATTTTATCTATCTAACAAACAATCTAAGCAATTTTATCGAATTAAGTAATCGATCTATACCATTTACTAACTCTCAATTTTATTTGAAACTAATGTATAAATCGGATTTTTCCAGACGATCTTTTTTGAAATTAACAGCGGCTAGCCTGGGAAGCCTGGGAATTAATCCTTTACGGAGGATGTTCAACCTTCCGGATTTCCCTGAAGCCAGTCGTCTTGGGAGAGTCTGCGAAGGAAAAATCGAGGTTAAAATAAAGCCTGATTATAATAGTGAGACGGTAGGAATTTTGTTTGAAGACGCTGTCCTTCCATGGATTAAAGAGGTTGTTGGAAATTGGCCCTGGCGTAATAATCAGCGTTGGGTAGAAACACCGCAGGGATTCATCTGGGCTCCTTACCTTCAACCTGTTGCGGTGGAACCGGCAATCCCTGTGGAAAATCTCCAACAGGTGGACGATGGGATTGGTATGTGGGTTGAAGTCTGCATCCCATATGTGGATGCTATCTTTGATAATGGACCTCCTCGATCTGCCTGGTGGCGTTTCCGGTTGGAAAGTGGGTTACCATATCGATTTTATTACTCGCAAATATTGTTTGTAGACCAAATTAAAACTGATGCAGATGGCTTTATCTGGTATAGGATTAATGAACGTTTCGGAAATCCAGGAGATATCTTGTGGGCTAGAGCTGAGGCATTTCGTCCAATCACAGAAAATGAGGTATCAGCAATACATCCGGAAATTGAAGATAAACGAGTGGTTGTAGATGTAAATTGGAATGTCCAATCATTATCCTGTTATGAGGGGAACAATGAAGTATATTTTTGCAGGATATCCTCCGGGAAATCGGAAGGTGCGACCCCGTTATCTGCATATTTATCTCCTGGCTTCATGATTTGGCGAAAGTTGTTTTCCATCCATATGGGCGGCAATACTGCAGCTGGTAGTTGGGATGTTCCTGCAGTAGGTTGGACATCGCTTTTTCACGGAGATGGTGTGTCAATCCATTCGACATATTGGCATAATAACTTTGGTGAACCGATGTCTCATGGCTGTGTGAATGTCTCTCCAGCAGATGCGAAATGGATTTTTCGCTGGGTAAATCCCCCAGTTCCTTTCACAAGTGGTGATATCACTATTGTTGGTAACGGCAGCACCCGAGTAATTGTTCAGGAATCCTGATTTTCACAGGTTGGGAGGTTGGTATTAATGGTTATTTCAAATGTGGGTATAGGCTTGGCTTTTTTAGCAGGTTTAGCCTCATTTTTATCACCTTGTGTTTTTTCCTTGGTACCAGCATATATCGGTTATCTTAGTGGGCGTTCAGTCGCTTTCTCCCAAACAAAGAAAGGGAATCGTTGGCTGACATTCACCCATGGATTAGCTTTTGTTTTTGGATTTAGTGCAGTTTTCATTTTTTTAGGAATTGCTACTTCTGCTCTTGGGGGATTACTGTACGACCTGCGTACATGGTTGACGAAAATAGGCGGTGTCGTTGTCATTGTTTTTGGTTTACACATGGCTCATATCATCCGAATCCCTTTCCTGGAATATGACTTAAGACCTCAATCTAGACCAAATCCGAAACAAGGATATTTTTCTTCTATATTAATGGGCGTGTTTTTTTCTGCTGGTTGGTCTCCTTGTGTTGGTCCAGTATTAGGAGCTATCCTGACTTTATCTTTAAGTGGAGGTTCCATTAGTCAAGGGGCAGGTTTGCTGACAGCTTATTCTGCTGGTTTAGCAATTCCATTTGTAATCGCTGCTTTGGGTATTGGTTGGGTAACAACGATTTTAAGACGATACGGTAAAGTCATGAATTATGTCGAAATCGCAATGGGGATCATCTTAATTTTGGTTGGTGTGATGCTTTTCATGGGCACTTACGAGTATCTAGCTCGTTTTGGCTTATTCGTAGATTTTGGATTATAAAGTTAAGTGGTGAGGAGAATACCTGTTGCTTTCTGTATTATTGTTTGGTCGTGAGGACTGCCACTTTTGTGAAGTTGCTAAGAAAGATTTAAGTAGCTTACAGGAAAGATTCCCACATCAAATTACATTTATTAATGTAGATGACCATCCTGATCTCGAAAGAAAATATGGTCTGGAAATACCTGTTGTCAAAGTGGGTCCTTATACGCTTAAGGCACCATTTGACAAGAAAATACTTGAAATGACTATGGGAGCTGCCAGCGATCGCAAGCGCCAGCTCGATGACATTGGTGATAAAGAGTACCTTGAACGCATGGAAAAGGCAAACAGGATCTCGAGGGGAGATCGATTTTCTATCTGGTTTTCTAAACACTACATGTTGGCATTTAATCTTTTTGTGTTGATTTATGTTGGTTTACCGTTCCTTGCACCTGTCTTACTGAAAACAGGTTCTGAAAAACCGGCGACCATGATATATCGGTTGTACGGTGGTTTGTGTCACCAACTCTCCTACCGATCCTGGTTTTTATTTGGCGAACAGCCCTATTACCCTAGAAAAGCAGCTGGTATGGACGACATTCTTACATTCAATGAAGCCACGGGCTTAGACGAAGAAGGCGTCGTTGAAGCCCGTAATTATACAGGATCAGAAAAAACGGGTTATAAAGTTGCCTTATGTCAAAGAGATGTTGCAATATATGGAGCAATCCTACTATTTGGAATCATCTTTGTATTAACAGGAAGAAAAATAAAATCTCTTCCATTTTGGCTATGGATATTAATTGGGATGATCCCAATCGGGTTTGATGGTGGAACCCAAATATTGAGTCAGTTGTTGGCTGAGCCAACTTTCGACTTCCTCCAACCATTATTTGGATTCCTCCCATTACGAGAAAGCACACCATTTTTTCGAACACTTACAGGATTCCTTTTTGGTTTTTCCACTGCCTGGTTTGGCTATCCACTGGTTGAAGAGGCTATGCACGATACACGTAGTTTATTGGTTTCAAAGTTTGCTCGATTAGAAGGGCAGAATTAGGTAGAATAAATGCCATACGAGCAATCAGATAGGGTTCGATACTTTGTTTTTAATTTATTTTGTCAACGAAACATAACCCACGCGATATTTACACGACAAGGAGGATTTAGTCCAGCACCTTGGAAAAGTTTAAATTTTGGTGGGACGGTTGGAGATGATCCAGAAAGAGTCCTCAGGAATCAAAAAATTGCTTTCAATGCAATAGGACGCGATATTTTATCAATCCATGATTTATGGCAAGTACACAGTTCGCGAGTAATTCAAGTTAATACCCCAAGGTTGGCAGGGATTCCTTATATTCGGGCAGACGCAATGGTAACGGATAATCCCGAAGTGACCTTGCTGATGCGGTTTGCTGATTGTGTGCCAATATTATTATTTGATCCAAATAAAAATGTTGTTGGGATGGTACATTCGGGTTGGGAAGGAACTGTGAAGAAAATCGTAAACAAAACGATTACTACGATGAGTAATTTATTTAACTGTAAACCGGAGGACGTATTAGCCGGGATTGGTCCTTCCATTAGTGTAGATCAATACAGTATTGGTCAAGAAGTGGAAGAAAAGGTGCGGCGTTCTTTCGGAATTCTCAGCGATCATGTGTTGCAAAAGGGGAATGGTACGGTAAAATTTGATTTGTGGGAAGCTAATCGCATTCTTCTTGCCCAGTCTGGAGTTAGAAAGATCGAAACAGCGAACATTTGTACAGCTAGTCATCTAGATGATTGGTTTTCCCATCGTGGGGAAGGGGGAAGGACAGGCAGATTTGGTGCAGTGATCGGTTTAGGTAGAAATTGATACGATTATTATAGAATTTATTCCAACATGATAGTATTTTCGTTTCAACCTGACTTCTCAGTAATAGGGATAAATATGTTAGAAAAAGAATTCGATTTGTTATCTCAAGAAATTAAAGGACGATATGATCAGATAATCGATCGAATTGTTAAGGTTGTAAAACTTCTAAACCGGATTTTGGAAGGAATAGGAAAGCCACTTGCCGTAATCTTAGAATGCAATATTAGCGGGGAAATATCAAAATATGGCTTCTCGTCATGGGATGAAGCGAAATGGAGTGAACTCAAAAGCAAGATTGGTATTTTACACGAATTAAACTATCTTGACGTACCTGGGTTTATGAACACCCCACCATGGAATTAAGATCCGGATGCACCCAGACCAAATTATCGTAAGTAAAAGAATATGGGAAATTTCCTTAAGAAGGAATTCCCTCAAGCGAATTAGGAAGAATAATCGATAGGAATGGACAATGAATTTGAGGTGGCAATCGAGGATGGTGCAACTTTGGTCGGGATTGAAACTGTGATCGTCGATCCAAGACCTTAAAATAAGGAGTGAAAATATAGTGATACTTTTTTTAATTTCTGCAATTGATGTCCTCAGCAGGCTGATCATATTGCTAATAATCATCCATGTCGTATTAACTTACTTTATGTCTCCATTTCATCCAGTTCGCCAATGGATTGATAGAATTATAGAACCACTATTAGGTCCAATCAGGAGGATCATTCCATCTGTGGGAATGATTGATTTTAGCCCGTTGGTTTTAATCCTTCTCATACAAATTGTGGATATTATCCTTAGGAATTTATTACGAAAACTCTTGTAAACCTGATTACCTTAGATTAAAGAGTATCAATCAACAACAACAATATATAAAGGATAGCAAATGGTAGAACGGCAATATCATATGCATGATGGAAGGAGAGGAGCTGCCTTAGCAATTCGGGTGATCCCGCGAGCAAAAGAAAACGAGGTTTTTAAAATCCTTGATGATGGAACAATCGGAATTCAATTGGTATCTTCATCAGATCACAACCAGATTAATAAGGCATTAATTAAATTTTTATCACAAATATTAGGCGTCTCTTGCACAAAGATTGAGATTGTTGCGGGTCAGGATGGAAGGGATAAGCTTGTTTCAGTAATAAGTATGACTGCTGAAGCGGTTCATCAAAAAATAATGGAATATATTTTTTGATATTAAATAATGGCAAAAAAATCGAGATTATTAGCCTCTTTTATTGTAATTAATTGTCTTAGAAAGTTAATTTGTAAATCCAACTTGTTCGAGGCTTGGAATATTTACTCCCATTGAGGCGATTTGCCAGATAAGGTTGTATGCAGATTCTTTTAGGAGGGGGTTATCATTGTACAGGAGGGGATAGATGAGGGGAATAATATTTGTTTCGCCTCGAATTTTTAATTGATCTAAAGCTGCGAGGATTTCTTCCTCATTACCCTCATTGATAACTCTATATAACATATCAAGGGCGGATTTTCCAGGACTAATACCGAGTCCGCGTTCACCCGCGAATGCAATCAACCATGGCAAGTCCTCAAGAGGAGGTTGCAATACTGGGAAGGCTGGATCAAGTTCAGATAGGTCTTGAATAGCTTGTGCAGCAGCATCTTTAATCACCCATTGAGGATCTTCGATCTGCATTTTTTCTAAGATCTCAACAGCCCAGGTTTCATTTACCTTGCGTAATCCATTAATTGTTGCCCTCCTTACTAAAATATCTTCAACAGTGCTGCCCTCCTTAAGAACTGGGTGCCCATCCTTTGGGTGAGACGCAAATGCTTCTGCGGCCGCGAGTGCAAGCCTTTCATCACCACTTAATAAAGCAGATGCGACGGCTTCCAGAGCTGGTTTTGATCCAATATTCACCAATGCAAAACAGGCAGATTGCCTAACATATGCAGAATCATTAAATTTCTTTACCAACACATCCAGGGAATGTATATTTCTTAGAAAACCAATTCCCAATACTGCAAGTTGGCAGACACTGCTGTCTTTTGAATTTATGAGGTCCCTTAAAAGCTCAGAGATTATGGGATTCCTTGATGTTATCAATGCAGTGAATAGCCGCATCTTCAACCCCATTGGTAATAAATTGTTTTGAATATCTTTTAAAATTCCCTTTAATATCCTATTCTGAATTTCTTGGTATTGGTAAATGTTTGGGAGCCAACGGCCGAGGTTTAATCGATCGCGTAGCAGGGGATCTTTTGATGTCGACAATGATGTGGCAATATATTTATCCAGAACAGGATGGTAGGGAAAAAATAATTTAATGGTGTTCTTCATCCCACTAGGAGATTGATTTAGGAATGCAAGCATTTCTTCAGGAGGAATTGATGAACCAGCAAAATATGCAAAGATTAATGGATGTACAAATCTAAGCCTATTGCCAACACACTGTTTTAATATTCCAACTTCCATTAAATCTTTTATTGCCTCTGTACTAATATCCCAATCAACGATTTCTTCCTGTTTCTTGGGAGAAAACCCCCTTGCTTTCCTTAAGGTATTTGTTTCTTTTTCCCCTTCATGCAACCATTTTTTTGCTTCATTTTCTGAGAAGGTTGAGTCCATGTTTACTGCGAGGATTGTAGCTAATAGGGCGAGGGTTGACTTCGTTTTAGGAATATCCACAATTATTCGACGTAAATATGATTCGATTGCGTCCATTAACCTTGGTCCAAGGGAATCACCAGCGTATGCTGCCCATACTTTCAATGTGAAGTCGAATGGATTTACCACTGATTCCAGATTAAGCAGCCAACCATTAATAAATGATGGATTGATATTGTTTCCTTCCTTTCTTTGATCAGGATTTTCAACGAGATTCATCCATAGATGGTTCCATTTTTGAATAAATTGCGCCTGTGATTTTGTACCCCATGACACCAAAGAAAAATAATGAAATCCAAGTCCAGGCAAATCATCCAGATTACTTGCACAAGCTGCGACTACGATTTTGATATGAGGGTAATGTGAAATAATTGATTTTACAAAATTTATCGCCTGGCTTAATTCATTTGCAAAGGTTTCATCGAAACCGTCTAATAGGAGGAGAGCTTTCCCTTGATTAAATGAATTTTCTAATATTTTTGTTAGTTGAGACTGCGTCAGGTTGGGAATATTATGAGATATTCCATTAATAATTGTTGATAATGGATTTTGATCCTCTTGTTGGGGAAGAAGTAAATCCGCTATATGTATATAAATCGGAATAAATTCCTGGCAAATTTCTGTGCTTGAGTTTCGACGAGAAAATAAAGTTACAATATATGAGAGGGTTGTTGTTTTTCCACTACCTTGGTTTCCAATGATAGCTAATTTATCAACATATTGTAAGGTTTCCACGATATCTAATGTTTTTACATTATATGCAGATGCCATTTCAGGCCAATCCGGAGTATAGGGGATCAATCTGGAAATAACTTCTTCATGAGGAGGTGGTGAATCAGGGTTAAGTAAGGGTGGTGGTGCTAAAAAACGAGGTGGTATTAAGATTTCATCCAGGGCAAATAAGGATGATGATAAGTGATGCTTCTGAATGTATTTTAGAAGGTCTCCTCGATATCGTCTTTCCGAACTGTTTTTCGTTAACTCTTTCCACGATCGATATTGAGCAAGAATAGCCAATAATCCTCTTTTTAAACCTGGACGAACGAACCTTATTAACCACCATAATAAGGTTGCTGCAATAAAACCAGACCAAAAAGATATCGCATCGAATTGGAGTTTACTGAAAAATTGTATCATTCTTTATCGAGAATTATGCATATAATATGCGACCACATGTCTCACATAGGGTTATATTGTTAGGTGATCTGGCTGATTGATGGAGAGCTGCGGTTAGTGTCGCTCCACAAGCTGAACACGAACGGTTATTTACTTTTGCTACAGCTAGCCCATGCCCTATTTTCCTCAGTTTTTCATAAAGAACCAGATCTTCTTTAGGAATGATGGCTGTTGTGGATTGCCTTCGTGACTCTAATGTTTTTACATTTATTTCAATTCTCTCTCTTTCCATTGTAAATTCTTGGTGCATTAATTTAACTGCTTCCTTTGTGGTATCCAGTTTTTTCTCTTCATTCTTATGTTGTTCTATAATCTCATCCAAATCCAGCATTTTTTCTAGTTGACGGTCTTCTAATATACTCAGATAGCGTTTTAAAGATTCACTCTCATCCTGTAAATCTTTTAATTCCTTAGGATTTGTAATTTTCCCTCCATAAAGTTTCGCATCTGTCGTTTTTATTTTTAACCGCTGTTCTTTTACCTTTTTTTCTGATTCTTTTAATTTGATTGATGCCTTTTTCATATTCCTCTCAGCCGAAATGAAATTTGATTCAGCCGACTTCATTTTTGAATCGTCAGCTAATTTTGCAGCAATTTCTTTCAACCGAATTCTATTTTGGTCAAGTAGGGTGTCAATGGATTGCAATTCATAAAGATCGCCAGATCGTGTCATAGGGATGTCCGATATTTATTATGGATAGATAAGAAATTAATGGAAACCAGTACTGTAGACTAGTAGACCATTACTGTAATTGCTGTGATTATAGAGGCGGTTTTCGAGGATTGCAAGAGGCATTAGCCATATTCGAGTAAAATATGAACATGAAGAGGAATCAGGATACCATTTTTTTCGCCGTGATAAGTATCATCGTATTATTAGTAGTTAACCTGCCATATCTGTATGCGGTAAAAATGGGAAATGATGATTATTCTTTCAATGGTTTTCTATTAAATCCGTTCGATGGTAATTCATATCTGGCAAAAATGTATCAAGGTTGGCAAGGAAAATGGCGTTTTCAACTGCCTTTCACCCCTGATCCAGGAAGAGGAGCTTATCTCTTCTTGTTTTACCTTGCTTTAGGCCATATTGGGCGAATTACCAATTTGAGTCTTTTGTCAGTTTTTCATCTCACACGAATTGTTTGCAGTCTATTGATGCTTTGGAGCATATGGGAATTCTATCGAGTTGTTTTGCAGTCTCGAAGATCAAGGGAATTCGCCTTTTTGGCAACAACTTTAGGTTCCGGAATGGGTTGGGTTGTTGTTAATTGGGGATTGATTACATCCGATTTTTGGATTGCTGAAGCTTTTCCTTTTCTATCTGCTTTTGCTAATCCACACTTTCCCTTAGGTCTATCTCTTATACTTGGATTGATCACGATTTGGCTTGAAAAAAGACCTGGTTGGGAGTTATTCACTTTAACGGTTTTAGGGTCAATCGCCCTGAGTATAATTAATCCGTTCGGCATTGTTATTCTCCTTATGATCTTTTCAGGACTTTCACTGTGGCAAGTTTCTAAAAAAACAGAGGTGAAGCCGATTATAAGAGGTTTATTGACAATTTCTCTCTCAGGATTGCCATTGTTGATTTATGATTATTGGGTTGCGAATACTGATCCCGTACTTCGGATCTGGAATGAACAAAATTTAACACCCTCTCCACCATTATGGGATTTTATCATTTCTTTTTCTCCAGCCCTTTTATTTGGAATATGGGGTCTATATTGTATCCTTAATGAGAAAAAAGCAGAAAAAGATACCCGGACTATGGTTTTACCAATATGGGTAGTTTTGGGTATCCTATCCATTTATTTTCCGGTGGGTCTGCAACGAAGGTTTATGATGGGGTTATTTGTACCCATCACCGGGTTAGCTGCCAAAGGTATGGAAAATTTTTCAAGAGGGAATCGAAAGAGATATTTTATTAGCATAATTATTTTCTTTATTCTGGCGATTCCTAGTAACCTGATAACATTGTTGGCAGTTCTGAGTGGTATTCAGACACGAAATCCCCAGATTTTTTTGTCGGTAGATGAAGTTTCTACTTTAGGATGGATTGAAGAAAACACGCGTCCGGACAGCATAGTCCTTTGTAGTCCAGAGATGGGATTATTCATTCCTGCCTATATTGGTAGAAGAGTGATCTATGGACATCCTTTTGAATCTGTGAATGCGTTAGAGACAAAGAAAATAGTTACCGATTTTTATTCCGGGATTTTGCCTGAGGAACAGGTTGATCAACTCATAAGGAAATTCCAGGTAGATTTTGTTATGGTAGGTCCCAGAGAACGTTCCCTTGGAGAAATTAAAATCCCAAGTGATTGGTTAGAAATATATCATCGGGGTGGAATTTCCCTTTACGATCCCTGATTATTATGAGCATTATCAAACCATTTATGAAACGCCTATCCCCCTTCCTAGTACTCTTATTCCCCTTGAGTATAATGTTGCGGTCCCCAGGAGGCTTTCCATATCCATCTCCGGATTCTGTGTTTTCGGATATAACTATCACTCATTATCCAAACGCGTTATTTTTAAAATCCCAATTCTTACAAAATGGGGTAATTCCCCTATGGTCGCCAGTAATTTTGAGTGGGTATCCATTTGCGGGAAATCCTTTATCTGGTCTTTGGTACCCTCCCGGGTGGCTGGCATTAATTTTTCCACTGCCATTGGGTTTTAATCTGGTAGTAGCCCTTCATCTCCTTCTAGGTGGATTAGGTATGTATACTTTGCTTCGTAGCGAAGGGCTTGGAAAATACGCCTCTATTTTTGGAGCGTTAACTTTTGAAAGTATGCCAAAGATTTTCGCTCATTATGGCGCTGGTCATTTGACACTCATATATGCGGTCACCTGGACACCGTGGCTTTTATGGTCTGGGAGAAAGTTCCTCGAGAAAAGGGGCAAGATGTACTTTCTCCCCGCAGTTTTCCTAAGCCTCATAACCCTAGCCGATCCTCGGTGGATTATCTTTGCAGGTCTACTTTGGGGAGGTTACGTAATTACTTGTAGCTACGAGTTTTGGAAAGAAAAAAATAAAGCTGACCCAAAACGAGCAGCTAATTCGTTCCTGAATAAAATTCAACATTTAAGCATTGATATGTTAAAGATGTTGGGGCAGATATTCCTAGGAATTTTGATTTCTAGCCCCTTACTTTCGCCTTTAATTGAATATACAAACCTATCAACACGAAACCAATTGAATGAAGTGGATTTATCTGCTTTTTCCTTACCAACAGAGAGGTTATTAGGTTTTTTATATCCTGATTTTGGTGGTTACCATGAATACATAACATATACGGGAAGTGCAATACTTCTTCTGGTCATATTCAACATTTTTCGTAAGGGAAAGACTGTAAAGGAACATTTTTGGCTTTTATCGGGTTTCATTGCCTTGTTATTTAGTCTTGGCTCCCACACACCATTTGCGCCTTCTTTATCATTATTGCCAGGCTTTAACCTCTTGCGTGTCCCATCCCGAGCGTTATTCTGTACAGATTTATGCATGACGGTAGCCGCATCCATCATGATCGAATCTTTATTCACGAACAAAATCCTAGATTTTTATAGACGATCAAAGTTGGTTTTCGTTGGATTTGTCTTTTTTGTAGTTTTGATAGGTTTAGGGATCTGGGTTTTTATCCCAGGAAGTTCCATATCGTTCCTGTATGGATCAGTAGTATTTCTTGTGATGTTTATTTGGTTGGTTATTAGACTTGAATCGAACCACAAGGAGCAAGTGATTGATCCTCTCGCCCGGCAAGAAAGAAGAAAATGGAAAACATTCATTTCTATAAATAACTGGTACATAGGTTTACTAGTTATCGTAATCTTAGATTTTTCGGTTGTTAATATCAGCCTTTTGGCTTTTCGATCCTCTAAAGAGGTATTTTCTGAAGGATCAGAAATAGCAGGGTATATTGCCTCAGAAGAAGGCTTTTTTAGAGTATATTCACCCTCCTACAGTCTGCCACAAAGTACTGCGATGAGATATGGAATCGAATTGGCTGATGGAGTCGATCCACTCCAATTAAGGAAATATGTTGACTATATGGAAATTGCTACCGGTGTGCAATATGACAGATATAGTGTGACTTTACCTCCTTATACGAATGGGAATCCAGCAGAGGATAATCGTTCCTATGCCCCCAAACCTGAATTATTAGGTCAATTAAATGTGAAATATATCGTATCAGAATTTGATCTTGATGTGGAAGGATTGGAATCCGAGGCTAGATTTGGCAACAGTCGAATTTATAAGAATTTGTTTGTTTTACCACGAGCGTGGGTTGAGACGCATGTTGGAGAAACACAAAGTGTAGGAGGTATTTGCGATTCTGTAGTTATTACTGAATACAGCCCAAATAGAATTGAATTAATAGCCTCAGGTCCTGGGAACTTGGTACTCTCGGAAATTTCCTATCCTGGTTGGGTGGCGAGTGTAGACGGTGAAAGAACTCCAATTAAGGATGCTAGAGATATTTTTCGTGCAATTCCCCTGACTGAAGGAGAGCACCAGATTGTCGTTTCTTATCTACCTTTAAGTGTTTATTTAGGTCTGCTGTTTTTGGGATTAGGAATATTTGTAATTATTTTTTCGAGACTCATTTTCTCAAGGCAAAGTAGATAATATGACTCTACCGACCCAGATATGTTTGAAAGAACCATCGACAGGTTTTTTTTCGGGTTCTTTTTTTCCCAATGAAAGAAAACGCATTCTTGCATTTGCAATTGCGTTTATGGTGTTGACTACGATTCCTTATTTCATTGGTTATGCTAATCAGGGTGGCGAGTGGCGGTTTATAGGTTTTGTATTTGGTGTTGAGGATGGGAATTCATATATCGCAAAGATGCTTCGCGGATCAGTGGGTGATTGGCTGTTTAGAACACCTTATACACCTCATCAGCAAAATGGTGTTTTTGCATATTTCTCTTATTTATTATTAGGGAAATTAGCTGCTTCCCCCGGGGAACATGAACAACTTGTGGTTTTATTTCACTTTTATAGGATTATTGCTGGAGTCCTGGATATTTTAGCTATATATGAGTTTATCTCATTATTCGTAAACAAATGGTATATGCGCTTCATAGGTTTGATAGTTACTTGTCTCGGTGGAGGACTGGGATATATCTTAATATTATTTGGGTCGCAATGGTGGTTGGGAAGTCTTCCATTAGAATTTTATTCACCAGAAAGTTTTGGATTTTTAACCCTGTTTGGACTTCCTCACCTGGCTATGGCACGAACCCTATTTTTTGGAGGTTTGATATTTTACCTGAGAACAGATATTAAAACAGGTGGGATATTGACTGGTCTCTTATGGTTGATAATGGGAATCTTCCAACCCTTAACAATCGTTCAGGCATGGGTCATCATTGCGGGGCATTTTCTATATATGACAGCCACTCAAATCAGAAATTTACTTATTCGTAAGGATATAAATGCACAATTTATCAAAGATTGGGGTAATCGAGTCGTTTGGGCGGGAAGTATTCCACTCCCATTGGTGCTCTATACTTTCATTACTTTCAATATTGATCCAGTTGTCAGTGGATGGACAGCTCAGAACATCATTCATTCACCGCACCCACTTCATTATTTTTTAGCGTATGGTTTAGTGCTTCCCTTTGCAGTTAAGGGTGTAGTGGGTTTGTTTAAATCAGAAGAAACGGGGAATTGGCTTCTACCAATATGGTTTCTCTTGTTTCCATTTCTTATCTATGTTCCCTATGATCTGCAACGTAGGTTGGCAGAAGGCTTCTGGGTTTGTCTAATCATCCTTTTTCTGATCGCAATGGAAAGATTAAATAGACCATTGAGGAGGTTGGGTATATTTCTACTTATTCTCACACTTCCATCCTGTTTTATTATATATACTGGTGCTATTTCTGCTGTATTAAATCCAACGAGCCCTATCTTCCGACCTGTTGATGAAGTGGAGGTCTTCCAGTATCTAGCAGAAAAGACTGAAGAAGGCAGTGTTATCTTTTGTTCGTATGAAACAGGGAATGCACTTCCAGCTTGGTCACCAGACTTTGTAGTTGTTGGCCATGGACCAGAAAGTGTTGGGATTAATGAACTGTTACCTAAAGTGGATGCGTTTTTTAATATCCTAACAACTAATTTGGTTCGGAAAGAATTATTGAAGGATGTTAAAGCTGACTATGTTTTTTGGGGACCCGCTGAGAGAAACCTTGGAAAATGGAATCCTGAAACGGTGGATTATCTCGAATTAATATTCCAAAAAGAAGGTTATATACTATATCGAGTTAGGCAGTTTGAGAATTGATGAAAGGCACTCATCCAAGATGAGGAATATATGAATGAAATGAATAGCAAGAACCGATCAATATTGATTGACAAACTAAGGAGACAAGAAAGACCAACCGCATTAATTACTGGAGGGGTAAATGGGATAGGTCGGATAACTGGTGAATACCTCGCGAATCTAGGATGGCGTGTAATTATTGCAGACATCGATAAGGCGGGTCTGGAATCACTTCCGTGTTCGCTAATTCCAATGTATTTAGACGTAACGGATTCGAACTCACTGGTATCTGGTTTAGAGGTCCTCGAAAAACATATAGACGGTCTTGATGCAATAATTAACTGTGCCGGTATATTGGTTGTGGGATCGGTGATTGACGTTGCTGAAGATGAAATAATGCGAATCCTCAATACGAATTTCCTGGGCACGTATCGAGTTAATCTTTTTTTTCTACCCTATGTTTTAAAACGAGAGGGTCGAATCATTATTATGAGTTCAGAAATTGGTGTGCAAACCACTTTTCCTTTTAATGGACCTTATGCCATAAGTAAGTATGCACTTGAGGCTTATTCAGATGCTTTACGCCGGGAATTAATATTTCTTGGAATAAAGGTAATAAAAATCCGAGCAGGAGCTGTGCGATCAAGGATGACGGATGGCGTCATTGAGTTATTTGAAAAAGCAGCTATCGCTTCAACCCATTTTCATGATTTGATTGTTAAAAATCTTGACTTGGTGAGATCTGAATCGGAGAAAGGTATTGATCCAGAGGTAGTTGCGAAAACCATATCTATTGCTTTGACATCCAAACGACCTAAGAAGGTTTATTCAATAAAACCTGACTTACGTCGAACGTTGTTAAGTATGTTGCCAGTGTCAATATCTGACCTGTTGATAGGCTGGTTTCTTCATAGATAAACCATCGATTTGCGAATAATGATAAGAGTCTTCTGTAAAAAGGTAGTGGATGATTTCAAGATGGAAAAAGAAACCCAAAAATCCGATTTTCGAAGGCGTTATCCCTCAAATTGCCGATTTTCGAGCCTAAAGTGGAAAACTTTTCCCATCAAATCCTAAAAAACTCGGTTTTTGCAGTAGAGATGTCATGTCTGCTGGACACCGCAAAGCATGAAAATGTGCTATAACCGATGCTGCCTGGCTGACATAGAGATCGTTTTTTGACTGGTGCCACGAGCCTGTAGTGGAGATTGATCCGGATACCTTCAGGCACCGCTAATTGTCGCTCGCTTGTATAGGAAGCACGTAAGACAGTCTCTGTCTTTCTGGGTATCCACGTCAGCCGCAATTCATGAGAGGAGTAATTGAGATGGACGTTATACACCCACATTGCGCTGGCCTGGATGTACACAAGAAGACTGTAGAGGCAGCCCTCATCGTTCCAGAAGGGAAAGGGGATCTGCGGAAAGAGGTGAACACTTTTGGAACGATGACGAGTGATTTGTTGGCACTTTCGGATTGGTTGATGTGGAATGGTGTGACCGATGTGGCCATGGCGAGTGTGGCTTCGGATGTGTTGGGTGTATCTGGGCGAGCGATGCTGGAAGCGCTCATCGAAGGTCAGACCAGCCCGGTGGAAATGGCAGAATTGGCTCAGAAGCGCATGCGGCAGAAACGAGACCTGCTGGCTAAGGCTTTGGAAGGACGAGTAAAACCTCACCATCGTTTTGTATTGACGGAGTTGCTGTGCCAGATTGACAGTTTGGATGAAACGATTGAGCGATTTAACCAGCAGGTAGAGGAATATAGCCGCCCTTTTGAAGAAGCGGTGGTCCTGCTGGACACTATTCCAGGTGTTGGGCGTGAAGTTGCCGAGATCATTGTTTCTGAGATTGGTACTGACATGAACCACTTCCCTTCGGCCAATCATCTGGCTTCTTGGGCTGGGGTTGCGCCCGGCAACAATGAAAGCGCAGGCAAAAGACGTTCCGGCAAAACCACCAAAGGGAACAAAGCCTTGTCCACAGCCTTGAACCAGGCTGCCCATGCAGCTGCGCGTACCAAAGATACCTATATGTCGGCTCAGTATCGCCGTTTGGCAGTGCGACGAGGGAAAAAGAGAGCTATTGTTGCTCTTGAACATACAATTCTTGTAATCGCCTATCATCTCATCAGTCGTAAAGAGCCTTATCGTGAATTAGGCGCAGATTACTTCGATAAACGCCGCCCAGAAGCCACTGCAAAACGTCTCATCAAACGACTTGAGCAATTGGGTTTTCCGGTTTCTTTACAACAACCCAGCCTTTGCTCCGCCTGTTAGGTATTTTCAAGACAGTCATTTAACTTATTTATAATAATTCAAGCTTGAGTATTCATTCTATTTGGGACGGCAAGGATAAAATATGAAAATTTTGGCTGTAATTACGGATGGGGAATATGGAAAACGACACTTAGAGAACATAAGGAAACACAAACCTGGAAATTGGTTTATTGAAATGTGGATCGCTCCTTCCAATTTTCCATTGGTTATCGATTATCCTGAGGATTACTTACCAGACTCATTCGCACCTGCTGATTTAATCCTTTCTTTTGCTGAACATAAAGGAGTAGCTGAATTATTACCAGATATTGCCAAGATGACAGAGGCAAAAGCAGTGATTGCCGCAATCGATAACGAAATCTGGCTGCCACGTGGCTTGGCAAGGCAGCTTGTTGGTTGGTTGGCGCGAATGAATATCTCTTGTGCAACCCCTAAACCTTTGTGTTCGCTTACCGAAGAAGATTACAAGGTAACAAGGAAAATTCGAGTGGCTTATGAAAGCCCAATAATCTCCGAATTCGCGGGACACTTTGGGCAGCCTAGGTTGGAAATTCAGGTCGATAAGGAAACTGGAAGAATACAAGGGGTAAAAACGATCACTGATGCTGTGTGTGGTTGTACTCGCTTTGTAGCATCGGAAATCGTCGGGATGCATGTTGATGAAGTGGAAGAAAAGGCAGGACTTCTACATCACCATTATCCTTGCCTGGCGAGCATGGTTAAACTTGTTGATTACAATCATGACACCTTAATGCATGAATCAGGACACCTGCTATTAGGTAACATCCATGAACAGATCAAGCCTTTCAAGAATGTACGGTATCTAAAACCGGGGAGGATGAATGAGTGATGGTAATATAGGAAAGTCTGATTAATAATGAAAGGTATAAACGATCAATTGTTCCATCCTTTCCAGGAAAAGCTGGAGAAACATATTTGAGTTTTTTAGACATTAATCCTGAGTATCTTGGTATTCCTGCTAGCAACCTTGCCGAAAGGAAAAGTATTCCCTTGACGGAGAATCCGCAACTTGTATTTCAAAGATCGTTTCATCTCGCTTCTTAAACTACCCTATCTTCCTCTGATAATATCTCCGATCCTGCTTGTTGCCCCACTCCTTTTTTCAGGGAAAGTATTATTTTGGGGGACACCATCTCTTCAATTTGTGCCCTGGTGGGTATGGTCTTTTGACTCTATACTATCGGGTCGGCTTCCCTTATGGAACCAACTGGTTGGGATGGGCGCTCCTTTGATCGCAAATTATCAATCTGCATTATTTTACCCACCAAACTGGCTATATTTCATGAGTTATATCATTGGGGATATCCCATTTCTTGCCTGGACACAGGGGATTTTGCTTGCAGCTCACCTGATATGGGCGTGTATGGGGATGGCAGTGCTTACAAAACGACTTGGTTTAAGCCGTTTAGCTCAGACGGTTAGTGGTCTGGCATTTGGATTATCTGGATACCTTGTAGCGCGAGCATGGTTTGCGAGTATTAACGCATCTATCGCCTGGTTACCCTGGATAATGGTCTGTACTTTTGACATGATTCAGGATGAAAATCGCCTAAAAAGTGTAATGAAACTTGGATTAGTAACAGGTATGCAACTATTGGCGGGTCATGCTCAAACATCTTGGTATACATGGTTATTAGCAATCGCCTGGTATGGGTTTTGGAGTTTCCGTTGTCAAAGAACCAGCAAGTGGGGTTTTTGGCAAAGGATGCGAAGTCTTGGACTGGATTGGGGATTGTTTGGCTTGGGGATCTTGATTGGGGTAGGAATTGCTTCTGTGCAACTCATACCAACCATGGAATATTTATTCCATTCACAACGGGCTTCAGCGGTTGAATTTGAAGCAGCGATGACATATTCAATGTGGCCTTGGCGGTTATTAGGTTTGTTAGCGCCAAATCTCTTTGGTAATCCTGCAAATGGAAATTATTGGGGGTATGGCAATTTTTGGGAAGATGCTATTTATGTGGGGATTGTGCCTCTACTCCTTGCGATTTCTGTATTTCTAAGAGTTATATTAAGAAGAATAAATCAGGAATTTAGAATCTATAGAATTGGTAACGGTAATCCTCCCCCTTATCCGAATAAATCAGAGAACGGCTCCAAAAAGGAGAAGAATCAGTGCGATTTTCAAAGTCTATCAATTTTTTTATTGATTCTCCTTTTGGTTTCTTTCATTTTTGCTCTGGGTAAAAACACCCCGGTCTTCCCTTGGCTTTACAATCATGTCCCGACCTTTAATTTATTCCAATCGCCGACTCGTTTTTCGATTTGGTTGGTGTTTTCATTGTCGATTGCCAGTGGTATTGGGACTGACTTATGGCGACGACCGGTAGAAAGGGGACTTTACTGGACTCGCTTAGGGACTGCGGCTGCTTTTGCCGTCATTCTAGGTTCTGGACTAGGGTGGTTATTCCTTAAAGATGTGGTGCCAAATTTTAAATCAACTTTTGTGGTTTCATTGGCATTTGCTGGTTTATGGGGAATGGGTGCTGGGATCCTTGCCTTAACCGCACCAGAGAACAAGCCAAAGGTTGTTAAGGGAAATACTTCATGGCGATGGGGATTGATTATATGGATCTGTCTTGATTTAATATCTGCTGGGTGGGGATTAAATCCAGGGATCGATAAGAAATTTTATACCGAACCATCCGATTCGATCGCTGTTGTAAGGAATATGGTTGGGGATGGTAGGGTTTACTTATTACCCGATGATGAGTATGCACTTAAATATGAGGTTTTTTTTAGATTCGATTCTTTTAACTCCATCACTGATTGGGACAATTTAAGAGCAACACTTTTACCGAATATAAATATGCTGGATAAGATACCTTATGCAAACAATTATGATCCTTTAGTGCCAGGATATTATGCGATATGGATGGAAAAACTCCAGACTGTGAATACTCGAATTCGTGATGATCTCCTAGATTTTATGGGTGTATCTGTCCTGGAATGGCAATCAGAAAGCGGAGAATATGATGTTCGCTTTAGTGAGCGTGATGGGGCTGCGCGGGGGCGATGGGTTCCATGTCATCTTTCTGTGGCAGACGAAAATGAAGCCTTGGATATGATATTTTCAGGAAAAGTGAATCTGCGTACAGAGGTTGTGCTAGAAACCGAAAACAGTAACTGGAACCAAGCCTGTTATATTCCAGATTTCTCACCAGAGATGTTATTAGACACTGGAAATATGGTGGTTATGAGGATAGGAACCCCTACAAAGGGATGGCTTGTTCTTGCTGATATCTGGTATCCAGGATGGAGAGCAAGGATTGATGGTGAATGGGTAAAAATATACAAGGCGAACTACGCGTTCAGGGCATTAGAAATTCCACCAGGCCGCCACGATGTCGTATTTGTCTATCAGCCGATTTCTTTTTATCTTGGTTCAATAATATCTTTACTGACATTCTCAAGTTTGGGATGGTTTATGTTCACGAAAAGGAAAAGAGGTAAAAGAATTTCTGAGATTCAGTAAATAATTTTGTACCAAATGGAAAAAGTAATGAAAAAACCAAGAAAGTATTTATTTTTATTTGCCATCGTGGTGAGTTTCATTTATGATATAAATCTATGGATGGTAAGCTATGGAACAATACATTAAGGCAACTCCCTAACCCTCATATTTTGCAGACCTGGGAGTGGGGACAGGTTAAAGCAAAGTTTGGTTGGGAGCCTATTTATAAAGTATGGGGAGCACAAACAAACCCTGATGCAACAGCATTAGTCTTGGAACGATCAGCGGATATTTTTTGTTTAGGCTCAAGATTTCGCATCCATTATGTTCCTAAAGGTCCTTTAATTAAGGATTGGAGTAATCAGGGACTTGTGAAACAGGTATTAGATGATTTGCGGAATCTAGCGAAACAGCGTGGGGCGATTTATATAAAAATCGACCCAGATGTATCATTAGGTGTGGGGGTACCAGGGACACATGATGAATTCGGAAATCCTCAGGGTGAAAAAGTTGTTCATTCTTTGAATTCATACGGTTGGATTTATTCTAAGTCTCAAATTCAATTCCGAAATACAGTAGTGATTAATTTAAAACCTGCCTTGGATGAAATATTAGCGGGTATGAAACAAAAAACACGCTACAATGTCCGCCTGGCAGAGCGTAAGGGGGTGTATATCCGACAGGGTTTGGAGAGAGATTTTGAACTCCTTTATAAAATGTACGCAGAGACTTCTTCAAGAGATGGTTTCACTATTCGAGAAGCTAACTATTATTACCACCTTTGGGATATTTTTATTAAACAGGGTGAAGATAGATCTAATTCCTGTAATGACCCTTCCTGTAAACCACTCATTGCTGAGGTAAATGGAGAACCAGTTGCAGCAGTTATAATCTTCTTTTTTGCAGGAAAAGCATATTATATGCAGGGGATGTCTCGCCCAACCCATAGAAAAAAAATGCCTAATTATTTACTTCAATGGGAAGCGATTATGCTAGCAAAATCATTGGGCTGCGATGAATATGATCTATGGGGGGCTCCTGAAATTTTTAACGAAAACGATTCCATGTGGGGTGTATATCGGTTTAAGGAAGGTATGGGTGGAACATTATTGCGAACAATTGGTGCCTATGATTTGATTTTAAAACCCCTTTCTTACCGTCTCTATTCTAAAATACTACCAAAGATACTCAATGTATTGCGCAATAGGGGACGATCACAAGTTGAAAGGAAACTCCAAGAAACGGAAGATATTTATTTAGAGGTGTAGATATGAAGTCTTTACCTAGAGTACAGATTGCCCATTTACCAACCCCGATAGAACCATTACAATCGTTATCCTCAGTCCTAAATGGTCCACAAATCTATGTAAAGAGAGATGACCAAACAGGATTAGCCTTTGGTGGGAATAAGACCAGGAAACTAGAATTCCTATTAGCAGAAGCGCTAAACCAGGGTGCGAAAACTTTAATAACCGCAGGCGCAGTACAATCGAACCATTGCAGACAAACTGCTGCTGCAGCAGCTAGATTTGGTCTGGATTGTATCCTGGTCCTGACTGGTTCTCCACCTAAAATACCTTCTGCGAATTACCTACTTGACCAATTACTAGGTGTAGAAGTCGTTTTTACGAATTGGGAAAAAAGACAGGAAGCTCTGGACGATATATACGAGGAGGCAACCAAGAATGAACGCAAACCTTATTTGATCCCTTATGGTGGTTCAAATGCTACTGGTGCGACAGGTTATGTATATGCTATACAAGAATTGATGTCACAAAATATGTGCTTTGACTGGATTATTTTCCCAACCTCATCAGGAGGAACTCAGGCTGGAATGGCAGCAGGAGCGAAGATATTCAATTTACCGAGCAACCTTCTAGGCATTAGTGTTGATGAGAAAGCGTTGGTTTTAAAACAACATGTGACCAAATTAGCAAAAGATGTTTTCTCCCATTTAGGAATTACAAACGAAATTTTTCCGGAAGAATTGCTTGTGAACGATGACTACTGTAAAGCTGGTTATGGTGTTCTTACGGATAATGAAATTAATGCAATAGACCTGTTTGCGAAGAATGAAGGTCTGCTTCTCGATCCGGTCTATACGGGAAGGGCTGCTGGCGGGATGTTGGACCTCATCCGGAAGAATTATTTTGACAAGCACGAAAAAGTGTTATTCTGGCATACAGGGGGCACGCCCGCTTTGTTTGCTGAACAGTATAAGGGGATTATAAAGCCTAAATAACAAATGTAATCTCAAAGGAGTATGATTATGAAAGGGACATTTTGGGGTTTCTCAGCAGATCAATGGCTTGTGTTGGGTATAGCAATATCAACTTTCCTAATTGTGTTATTTTTTTGGAGACCATTTGTAGGCTTCATTATTGATAAGACACTCCGAAAAATAACCCGCCGAACAGAGACGATTCTGGACGACCTTCTCCTTGACGTTGTTCAAATCCCACTATATTTACTTGTGCTTGTCCTGGTCTTGAAAATCGCCTCTGATCAGCTTCAGTTCATTACCAAGTCCTGGGAAGACTGGTTAGGGGATGCTTTTTTTATTTTGTACCTAAGCGTAATCCTCGTTTTTTTCGTTCGCCTCATAAATAAACTTTTTACCTGGTACGGAGATGAAATCGCTCGACGCACTTCGATCGATCTTGATGAACAGTTAATGCCTTTCTTCCGGCGTTTGGCAATGATTATTCTTGGGATGGTGGCATTGATCATCCTGTTAAGTCATTTAGATGTAGATATTTCCGCCTTGGTAACCACTCTAGGAATTGGTTCACTTGCCATTGCATTGGCAGCTCAGGAATCTTTAAAAGATATCATCAGCGGATTCATGATCATTCTGGATCGGCCATTCAGGATTGGCGACCGGATAGAGATTCAAGACCTAAAGACCTGGGGAGATGTGATTGATGTGGGATTGCGTAGTTCTAGAATCCGCACTCGGGACAACCGCATGGTCATTGTACCGAATTCCGTTATTGGGAAAAGCCTGGTGGTTAATTATTCCTATCCTGATACTCAATATCGTATAGAAATCCAGATTGGTCTTGCTTATGGTACCGATATCGAAAAGGTGCGGAAAATAATGGTGGATACTGTAAAGGAAGTTGAAGGTGTTCTAAAGGATAAACAGGTAGAGGCTTTATTCCTTGAGTTTGGCGCTTCAGCCCTGATCTTTCGGGTGCGGTGGTGGTTGGATTCTTATTATGATGCTCGACGCATGTTTGATAAAGTCAACACGGCACTTTATTATGCTCTCACAGAAGCTGGAATCAAGATTCCAAATCCGCAACTTGATGTGCATCTGATTGGACATCAAGAGGCAGTGCAGATAGGTTAACAAAAAACTGCGCTGTACCTGACCAATACAACGCAGTTATTTAATTAACTAAAACATTACAACTTATTGACTGTTTCTGATTTTATATTAGATTGGTCATAGGATGTCTTTGTTATCCGGTATAGTCTTGAATATCATCAGCAAGGATGTAGTAACCACCATGCTTTGGACCGATAACAAGGTAAAAGGATAAACCGCCATCGGCACGAATAGGATAAATGTTAACGATGATTTTTTCACCAGCCTCGAATTTCTTGATCGGTTCTGCCTTTTGCATGATTGGATAACCAGCTTCATTTTCCTTTTCATAGGTATAAACAGGGATGCTACCAATCGCTACGACATATTTTTGGTTGAATAATAATCCTCCAGATTGAGTAGCGGAAGGTGAGGGGGTCTGTGTAGCCTGGGGGGTAACCGCGGATTCTGGCGGTTCGATTGTTTTCGTTGGGGTTAGTAGGGGGTAAATTTGTTCAAGTTCAGATTGAAGCTCGTTTATTCTTTCAGCTTGAAGCGTCAATGCTATTTGTGCTTCTTCAAGTTTGGTTTTGACATTGTCCAATTCTTGCAATGAAGCTATGTCATCCAACACGGTTTCATTTTCTACTGAAACTTGTGTTTCTAAAGGTTCTCCTACGGAGGAGGTCAAGATTGCCTCTGAGACGGCAGTTTGAAGCGCGGTTTCAGATAGAGATGTTCCACAAGCGGACATAAATACTGTTAAAAATATGATTATTGTGAATCCCTTTTTTTTCATATTCAATCCTATATTTTTTATCCATACTCATTCGTTGGTAACTTGTTTCTCTGACATTATGAAAAGTTAACTCTCTGCAAAAATCGAAAAAGATGAACAGGAATTATTTATACCAGAAATGATAGAAACCGGAAGGGAGAGAAGTGCGGTTGATGCGTAAGCTTATTGTGATGGAAGAAGTATTTCTCGTCAGGGTTTGACCTTGTCATTGTCATTATTCTGGATTCATGGCTGAATCATGTTTGATCTAGTGATAAACCTGTTTCAAAGGCAAACAAGTTATCTTGGGCATATTGTGGACGTGAAATAATCGCCTCTCGAAAAGCTTCCAAAGGGAAATATTCAAGCTGACTCAGAGCAAGAGTTAATGCAATAATAGCCCGGTGTTCTTTTTTATGACCGGAAAAGTTTATGGTTATTTTCAATGCCTTGGTTTTTATCTCTTGAAGATCTGATGTTATATACAGCCAATCTGCGTTTGTTAATTTATTAGTCCAAGTTTTAGATTTTCCTAAACCTTCAGGGAAAAGTGTGATGACCAGGTCTGGTTTTTCGATTCCTGTATATCTAATTTCTTGCGGACTTATGATAATTTCTGAAATGGAATGACCAGATTTAACTGTCACGGGATAGTCATTACGTTGAGAAGCATAAAGTCCAGACCTTATTGCAGCCTGGGCAAACAAGGAAGCAGCTGACCCAATTTTAGCACCAGCCGAACCTGCGAGGACAATGCGAACTGGATTGCTGATATTATGGGGGTATTGTGTTGGGATTCCTTCCACAATGCCTGGTTTTTTCCCCAGTTCTTCTTGATGGACTTTCCTGTAGGCTTTACTAAATTCATGCCTAAGATTGTTCTTGAGAATCCCGGTAGGTAAAGAAAACCTTTCCAGAGTCTGATGTAATTTTTTCTTGTTAAGCCGGTTGATTGAAGCAAAATGAGCTGTACAAAGTTCCCAAATATCTACCAGGCTGAAACCATCATTGGTGATAGCAGAGGTTAACAAGTCGGGTAAAGCAAGATCGAAGGTTGTTGAACGGGCGACAAACGCAGCACCATTGGTGATCACTGTTCCACAAATATCCATAGGATATTCAAGTTGCTCAAAAGGCGTGGTCACAGTTTGACTGCCTGATGGGGTAGTAACTGAATGTTCCCCACCTGTCATCCCATAGTTGAGATTGTTGAACACAATTGTGGTTATTCCAATGTTACGACGAGCAGCATTTAGCAGGTGATGACCACCAATACCGCAACCACCATCCCCGATAATGACAATTACTTCCAGTTCAGGATTGGCAAGCTTAATCCCGGTTGCGTATGTGATAGAACGACCGTGCAAACCATGAAAGGTGTTGGTAAGGAAATATCTATCCGATAAACCAGCACAACCGATATCTGTAACAATAACCAGTTTATGTGGATCGATTGACAGGTGTACCAAAGCCTTGTCTAAGCTATCAATGATCTTTCCGTGGCCACATCCAGGACAAAATGGATACGGGAATTGGCTCTTGTCAAGATAGGTAGTATGTTTAATCGAGGTCATAATTTTTTAACGTTTCGAGGATTTGTTTCGGAGAGATCAATGAGCCATCCAGGTTGTTTATGCCGTGTAGGATTTGGCAATCGTTGGTTAAACGCTCAACCTCTCTACGGTATAAACCTTGATTGAGTTCCGGCATTATTACGTGAGTTTTTCTTGCCAGTGCTCTGCGAATTTCAGATTGTGGAACAGGCCAAAGTGTATAGAGTACCAGATGCGAAATACGGTGACCCATGTTACGAAATGCCTCAACTGCTTCTCTGGTAGATTGGCTTGTTATGCCATAACTAATAATTAATATCTTCGCATCGGGTTGGCAATCATAATATACCAACGAAATTTCACCTAAATGCTCTTCGATCTTTGCAATAAGGTGTTCATTATGACGTCCAATTGAATCCTGGTCTTTAGTGAGATAACCTGTGCTGGTATGCGAAGAAGTGGTAAGACGAATCAGGTTTGTTCCCCCTAAAGGGGGTATGACAGGAATATCTGAAGGATGGTCAAGTTGGTAGGGGGCAAAAAGTACCGTTTTATGATGAGGTTCCTTTACTCGGTCCCGAACCGAATAGTCTTCCATAGAATTTATGTCAATTGCCATTTTTGTTAAACCCATCTCCTTATCCGTTAAGACGAAAACTGGACATCGGAAACGCTCTGCCAGATCGAAAGCGCGCAGAGTCAGGGTATAGCATTCGGGAATATTGGTGGGTACAAGAGCAATGATTGGGTAACCTCCGGAGAATCCCCAGCGGATGAACTGGACATCTCCATAAGCGCCTATGGTTGGACCACCTGTTGCTGGTCCCATCCTTTGGACATTAATGATCACGAGTGGGATTTCAACCATGATCGCGGCACCGATGTTTTCACTATAGAGGCTTATTCCTGGTCCACTTGTTGCTGTCATCGCTCTTCGACCCGCTAAAACCGCACCAATGCAAAAACCGATAGAGGCAATTTCGTCTTCACCCTGGATGCAGATTCCGCCAACTTTAGGCAGCTCCGTTGTCATATGTAAAAGGATAGAGGTCGCTGGAGTAATCGGATATCCAGCAAAAAAATTACATCCAGCTTTAATTGCAGCTCGAGTAATTGCTTCGTTTCCGTTGATAAACTCTTTCATGGTGGATAAAGTCTTAGGTATATGAATTAAAGCAATGGAACTACTTGAACTAGGAATGGTTGATAAATCTGGCTCACTCTCTCTGAATAAGGTGTCAGAGACAAATAGATTGCGGTTATCGTTGATCAAAAATCTGACATTTAAGGCTTTAGGTGATAGGATGTGAAGATTATTAGAGATTTATTGTAGTAATGGTATTTTCTCATATATTACCTGGCTGCACTTGAGACTTGAATCCAATGTAAAAAAATAACATCCTTAGTTTACATTATAATCGATGAAAAATGACTACTTAAAGTGAATAAATGGGACAAAAATCAGTAATCCGTATGACAGAATAAACCGCGATGATTAATACAGTTATGGTAAAATCTTGCTCATTGTCATCACATTTCGTAAAGACTGTAGCGGAGACATTGCGGAAACATTATAGATAAGAATTTTTGTGAACTCACTTGATGAAAAGATGTAGTGGGTGGTTTTTTATTGAATATTATTCCCACGAATGTTCAATCTTTATCATTTCGGAGGAATGTTTATGTTGGATAATTGGCTGTATATTGCAATTTTTATCATCGTAGCTACTATTATTCCTACAATCGCTGTTATTCTTCCCAGGCTAATTGCACCGAATAAGCCTAACAAGGTTAAACAAGATACTTACGAGTGTGGAATGCAGACATATGGGGAAACATGGGTGCAGTTCAAGGTTCAGTATTACATTTATGCTATCGTCTTCTTAATTTTTGATATCGAGACTGTTTTTCTTTATCCCTGGGCGGTAGCATTTGATAAATTACAGCTCTACATGGTCCTCGAAGGGGTTTTGTTTATCCTGATTCTCGTTGCAGGTCTTTTTTACGCCTGGCGTAAGGGTGTGCTTGAGTGGGCTTAATCGATTAACGGGTTTTTACGTCAATATACCTGCTTGGGAGATTGGGTAATGTAGTTTTCTTGCCTTATTGATATTTAGCTAGATTGTTTTAATCAATAAGCGAGAGCAAGATGGAGAGTTGTGTATAGGAGTTGATGAATGGGAGATCCGATTAACGTAATATCAGAATGGTTTACTTCCTTATTATTAGGGTGGGGTTTACATCCTATCTTAGTTACTCTTATATCGTACCTGATTGGTGTTACCCTGGTCGTAATCCTAAGTTTAATGACAGTGATTGTACTGATCTGGGTCGAACGAAAGATTGCAGCCCGTATTCAGGATCGGTTAGGACCTAACCGAGCAGGTCCATTTGGCTTACTTCAACCATTCGCTGATATTATAAAAATCTTCACAAAAGAAATAACCACTCCTGAAGGTGCGGATAAGGTGGTATTCAACATTGCACCGTTGCTTGCTGTAGCTTCTGTATTGCTGATTTGGGCCGTTATCCCGTTTGCATCCACCGTGGTAGGTACGGGTATCAATGTTGGTGTACTCTACGTAGTGGCTATTGGTTCGTTTGGGGTTGTAGCAATTATTATGGCAGGTTGGTCATCAAACAATAAATACGCCCTCTTAGGTGCTTTACGAGCAGTTGCTCAGATTGTTTCCTACGAAGTACCAATGGTGCTATCACTGTTGATTCCTACCTTATTATCAAGATCAATGAACATTAACGATATTGTAGAATCACAATCGATTTGGTTTATATTTATTGCACCTCTTGCAGCCTTGATATTCCTAATCACTTCCATGGCAGAGGTTGGCAGAGCCCCCTTCGATCTTTTAGAGGCAGAATCGGAAATCGTTGCTGGTTTCCATATCGAATATTCCGGAATGGCTTTTGGCTGGTTCTATGTGGGGGAGTTTCTGCATGTATGGACTGTCAGCGCTTTGATGGGGACCCTTTTCTTAGGTGGGTGGCGAGGTCCAGGAGCAGAAGCAGTACCGATTCTTGGTATTTTCTATTTTTATATAAAAACTTTTATAAGTTACTTTGTGATAACGTGGATACGATTGTCAGTACCAAGAATCCGGATTGATCATTTATTGGCATTCAATTGGAAATTTCTGACCCCCTTAGCATTAGTTGTTTTATCTGTAACTGCTATCTTAGATAAAGTTTTAGGACTGGTCGGGATCGGACGAGGTGCTGAATCTAGCCATTGGTTATATGCAGCTTGGATGCTGATGGCGAATGTCTTAATCGGTTGGTTGGTCGCTTCAATTTTAGAAAAGTATGAAGAAAAAAGGAAGAGCCAGCGAAAGACGTTTGAACCTCGCCCTGTTGCTGTCCCCCCTGTTCCAAATGAAGGTGAATGAAAGTCCAGTAATCGGTGACGCTTAACGTCTATTCTAGGCAATTTAGCATTAGACATTGGAGTTTTTTATGAGCGGTTTAGAAATCATCTTTATTTTTTTGGCGATTGTGACTTTGTCGTCAGCATTTATGGTCGTGACCGCAAAAAATCTTGTCCATGCAGCTTTATGGTTAATTCTGTCGCTGTTCGGCATTGCAGGATTTTTCGTTATTTTGAATGCTGGTTTTTTAGCTGTTGTTCAAGTCATTGTATATATTGGAGCGATTGCTATCCTGATGATATTTGCAATCATGCTCACCCGGGATCTCACACAGGTAGATCAACCTCAATTCAATAAGAACGTAGTTATAGCTGGCTTGGTGGGATTGGTTGTGTTCGCAGGCTTGAGCTTAATATTGCTAAATTCAGAAGCCGGCACAGTGGATTACCCGATTTTGGATCCACGGTTTGACTTTATTAGCCAACTCGGTGTTGCCTTGGTGAATCCAAATGCCTTTATCATCCCCTTTGAACTCGCCTCAGTTCTTTTATTAGCAGCACTTATAGGAGCAATCGTTGTCGCCTGGAGGAAATAATATGGCTAATTCTAGTTGGAGTAAGTGGGCAGCCTTAAAAATGGTTGCTCGATATGGAAAACAGGAGAAGGAATGATTTCACTAACATGGTATCTTCTTTTTGCTGCTGCGCTGTTTTCATTGGGGACATTTGGCGTGTTAGCACGAAAAAACGCAGTGGCAATCTTGATGGGAATTGAATTGATGCTGAATGCTGTAAATGTAAATTTGGTAGCATTTTGGCGATACAATCCAACAAATATCACCGGACAGGCATTTGCTGTTATGGTTTTTGCCGTGTCTGCAGCAGAAGTAGCCGTAGGTTTGGCTTTGGTAATTTCGCTTTATCGTCGCCGTAAATCAGTCGCAGCAGAAGATATAAATTTGATGAAATGGTAATACTTGCGTATAGCGTTTTACTGCGTGCGTTGATGAGGAGTTTATATGACAAGTGAAACTTTATTGATCTGTTTGATCCCTCTTCCACCAGTGCTGGCATTTTTTCTTATCATTTTATTCACTAATCGTGATCGCGCTCTCAGCCATACGATTGCGGTGGGAGCTGCCTTACTTTCCTGGGCAGGCAGCATGGCTATTTTCTGGCGTGGCCTTCAGGTAGGTGCCCACCAGCTTGGGGAATCGCCATTTATGTCCGGGATAAATTGGATACCTACTGGTGAGGGCTGGTTCCGTATTGGCGTTCTGATTGATCCTCTTTCAGCTGTTTCGTTATTTTTTGCAGCCTGGACGATTTTGATGATCTTTATTTATAGTGTTGGCTACCATAATTTTGGACAGCCTGAAGGGGAACATGATCGACCAGGTTTACCCCCTCATGGGGCGACTATAACCGATGCACATGGTCACAAGCATAAAGTGCTTTCTATTGAACCAATGTATTCACGCTTCTTTGCTTTCATAGGCCTTTTTGCTTTTGGTATGTACATCCTGGTAATTTCGGATAATCTACTCACCTTATTTGTTGGGTGGGAGATCATGGGACTTTGTTCTTATCTTCTGATTGGTTTTTGGTATGGGAAACCTTCTGCCCGAGCAGCAATGATAAAGGCCTTTATTACCACCAGAGTGGGGGATGTATTTATGCTTTTAGGGATTGCATTCCTTTATTCACGAACGGGGACATTAAATTTTCGAGAAATCTTTTTCAATGAACAGTTGATGGAAACTCTAGCAGCTGACCAAACCGGAATATTAGGTTTATCTGCTGCTGGGCTAATTGGTATTTTACTTTTTCTAGGTGCGGTTGGAAAATCAGCGCAGTGGCCTCTCCATGTTTGGTTGCCAGATGCAATGGAAGGGCCGACTCCTGTGTCTGCAATGATCCACGCTGCAACAATGGTTTCTGCTGGTGTTTATATGGTCATCCGGATGTTCCCACTTTTATCAGCTGGAATGGAACATGGGACCTTAACTGATCCGATGCAGGTAATGGCATTTATTGGAGCATTCACCGCCTTATTTGCTGCCACAATTGCGGTTGCTCAAAACGATATTAAAAGGGTGCTGGCATATTCAACGATCTCTCAACTAGGGTATATGATCGCAGCTCTTGGAATCGGAGCCTATGTCGCAGCAGCATTCCACCTGATTACACACGCATTCTTCAAAGCGTTATTATTCTTGGGATCCGGATCCGTGATTCATGGGATGGAACATGGTTTATATCATGTTGATGACCACCACACCGATCCCCAGAATATGTTTAATATGGGGGGACTGCGAAACAAAATGCCGCTTACATTCTGGACATTTCTAATTGGTGGCTTTGCACTTTCGGGTTTTCCTCTAGTCACAGCAGGTTTCTGGTCTAAAGATGAAATCCTTGCTGATGCCTGGGGACGTGGACACCAGGTCGTATTTTGGACGCTCGCCCTAGCTGCACTTCTAACGGCTTTTTACACGATGAGGCAGATCACACTTACATTTCTTGGGAAAGCACGCACAGAAGCCGCTGAACACGCCCATGAGACCACCTGGACAATGACTCTGCCTTTAACCATCCTGGCATTCTTCGCGATTGTTTTTGGTTGGAGTGGAATTCCTGAACATTTTCCCGCCTTAGGAAATCTGGTTCCTAACCTGTTCCATGGAGTAGTATACACCCTCCCCGAAATCAATATGCCAGAAGCGGTAGATTTTAGTTGGTTTCCTTTACTTACATCTTTGATCGTTGCCTTAGGAGGTCTATCATTTGGATGGTTAGTTTACAAAGACGTCAAGGAAGGAGATGAAGACCCGTTAAAGAAACCCCTGGGAGTACTTTATAAAGTATTGCAGAATAAATACTATTTTGATGAATTTTATGACCGTGTTTTTGTGCAGCCTGCTTATTGGATAGCGGAAACCTTTTCTTATCTATGGATGGATCGCAAGATTATCGATGGTTTCCTGCATGTTGTAGCGCGTTACTCCTATCAGACAGGAGTTTTCTTCCGGGATTTCATCGATGGTCCAATTGTGAACGGGTTCGGTGATTTTGTCGGTGAAGGTGTAAAAAGAATCGGAGGCAAGATCAAGGTAATCCAAACTGGAAAAATCCAACAGTACATGATGATTGCCTTGGTTATTGCTTTTGCGGCATTATTCTATGTTGTATTTAATATACTTCCTTAAGTGATTTCGGAGTTGATTTTGGAGCGACTGATGGAATTTGTCCTTAATAATTTGCTTACACTCATCCTCTTCATCCCCTTGTTCTCTGCGATTGTAGTTGGGCTGCTACCCAGCGAGGAGAAGAAATTGATCCGCTGGACGGCGATGATCCTAAGCCTGATACCGCTAATACTGTCTATTTGGATGTGGTTAAATTTCAATTCAGATCTTTCTGGGTTCCAGTTCCAACAGCAGAAGACTTGGTATGAGGCTATAAATTCTTCTTTCCACATCGGGGTGGATGGGATTTCCTTAACCATGGTACTTCTTACCACGCTACTGACTCCAATTGCAATCCTGGCATCCTTCGGGATCCAGGATCGGCTGAAAGCATATATGGCACTTTTTTTGCTGTTAGAAGTTGGTATGCTGGGTGTATTCGTCTCCCTAGATTTGCTACTGTTCTTCGTGTTCTGGGAAATAGGCTTAGTGCCCATGTATTTTCTGATCAACCAATGGGGTAGTGAAAAAGGCGAACGTGAGCTGTGGGCTGGTGTAAAGGTCTCCGCACGAACCTATGCTTCTTTCAAATTTATGATATATACCATGGCTGGTTCATTAGGATTGCTGTTGGCAATCCAGATGATTGGAGTACTCTCAGGGACCTTTGACCTGCCAGTTTTGTTCAAACTATGGCCATTAATTAATAATCCTTTGATGGGACTACATGCGGATACTGTCAAGACGATTGCTTTCTGGGCATTTGTAATCGCATTTGCGCTTAAAGTTCCCGTATGGCCTTTCCACACCTGGCTCCCGGATGCACATACGGAAGCGCCAACAGCGGGTTCGATGATCCTTGCTGGTGTTTTGCTAAAACTTGGTGCCTATGGTTTTATCCGCTTAGTCCTTCCTCTATATCCCGACCAAGCAAAACAATTTTCGGGGGCTCTGGCTCTCCTTGCAGTCATGGCAATAATATTTGGGGCACTCAGCTCCTATGGACAAGATGATTTTAAAAGGTTGGTGGCATATTCATCGGTCAACCATATGGGCTTTGTTGTTCTAGGGATTGCTGCAGCTGCTTATGCTCGAGGAACAGAGAGTGGGGTGATTGCAATGAATGGAGCTGTTCTGCAGATGTTCAACCACGGTTTATCAGCAGCTGGAATGTTCTTCCTGGTTGGTGTGATTTATGAAAGGACTCATACTCGTGATTTGAAAGCATATGGGGGCTTATTCCCACTTGTTCCAATATACGGGGGAATCCTAATATTTACTTCCATGGCTTCTCTGGGCTTACCAGGATTGAATGGATTTATCTCAGAATTCCTGGTAGTAAGAGGTTCTTGGGGGGCAGGATGGGTTTTCCCTATATTTACTGCCTTAGGAATGATAGGCTTATTCTTTACAGGTGCATATATTCTCAAGGGCATTAAGATGGTGCTACATGGTCCATTGAATGAGAAGTGGACCTATGGTGATCTCAAACTCAAAGAGATATCCATTAGAGAAGTTATCGTGATGTCTCCTTTGTTAATTCTCATTTTATGGATAGGTGTATGGCCAGCCTGGATATTGGATGTGATCAACAAAGCTGTTGAGATGTTATTTTAAATGCATATTATAAAAGATATAATGCTTATCCCTTTAGCCACGAGGTAAGTTATGGAATTTCCGATATTAAGCGTAATTGTTTTTACTCCGATAGTCACCAGTCTGATTCTTTTTCTATTACCAGCGGAAAGAAAAAATGAAATCCGGGTGACTGCCTTAGCCGCTGCCACTTTTGCCTTACTGCTTTCAATCTGGATGTATTTTTCTTACGATGTTTCTGCTGGTGGATACCAATTTGTTGAAAAATATACCTGGCTGGAACAATTGGGGATAACGTATCATGTGGGGGTAAATGGGATAAATGCACCGCTGGTGTTGTTGACTGGCGTGGTGATGTTCACAGGTGTCCTAATTTCATGGGGGATAGATGACCGCCCCCGGGAATTTTTTGCCTTCATGTTTATCCTGGCAACCGGTGTTTTTGGCGTTTTCGTATCCTTAGATTTATTTATGTTGTTTTTCTTCTATGAAATTGCCGTATTTCCAATGTATTTGCTTATTTCAATCTGGGGCTGGAAGGTAACCAGAGAATATGCGGCGATGAAGCTTACCCTATATCTTTTCATCGGATCGGTAATCTCCCTCATAGGAGCATTGGCTATGTACTATACTGCCAACCTGGGAACGTTTGATATGCTTACACTTGAGAATGCAAACTTTTCTATTGGGTTCCAGAGATTTTGGTTCCCATTTGTTTTCTTTGGTTTTGCGATCTTGGGAGGTATCTGGCCATTTCATAACTGGTCACCTGATGGTCATGTGGCAGCACCGACTGCAGTATCCATGTTCCATGCTGGGGTGCTGATGAAATTAGGTGCATTCGCATCACTAAGGGTGGGTATTATGCTGCTTCCTGAGGGAGCAAAATTTCATTTACCATGGATAATATTTCTCTCATTGGTAAATGTTGTCTATGGGTCATATATCGCCATGACCCAAAAAGATTTCAAATATGTCATTGGGTTTTCATCTGTCTCCCATATGGGGCTTGTTGCGATGGGATTTGCGACATTGAACAGAGAAGGGATGATCGGAGCGGGTGTTCAAATGTTTTCCCATGGAGTGATGACGGCTCTATTCTTTGCTGTTGTAGGTATGATATACGATCAGGCTCATACACGACAAATTCCTGAGTTAGGAGGTTTTGCCAAGAAGATGCCAATGGTCACCCTGGCATTTATCATTGGGGGTTTGGTCTCCATGGGAATGCCTGGATTATCAGGATTTGTGGCTGAATTCCCAATTTTCATGGGTGTTTGGCAGTTCCGCCCCTATATTGCAATTATTGCTGCAGTCTCTATTGTTATTACCGCATCTTATATTATCCGTATCATTACTAGTGTCTTCTTTGGCAAGATGCCTGAAGAATATGCAGACCATATTCATGATGTTAATATACTTGATAAAGTTGCTCTCGTCTTGCTTTCAGCCATATTAGTTGGTATTGGCGTTTTTCCTTCGGTTATGGTGCCGATGGTTGAATCGGGCGTTAATCACATATTGCGCCTGTTAGGAGGTGCATAAGTGTTTGTTCCCTCAATGATTTTAGCAATCCTTCCTGAAATATTAATTCTTATCTTAATTGGGTTCATTCTCGTATTTGACCTGATTTGGCAAGAAGAGAATAAACGTAATCTTGGATGGGTAACTGCGGGAGGGTTGACCCTTATCTTAGGCATCAGCCTGGTGATTGGTCGACCAGAGGCAACGCCTCAGCAGGTCTGGGGTAATATGCTTCGATTTGATTGGTTGGGAGCTACTTTCAAATACTTATTTTTATTCGGGGCAGCAATCACAGCGATGTTCGCAATGGATGTAGAAAGCCTGGGGAAAAGAGGTGAATTTTACATCCTTATGTTGGTTTCAACGGTTGGTATGTGCTTGATGGCCTCATCGGCTGATTTAATAATGCTCTTCCTTGCAATAGAAACGACATCGATTCCTTTATATGTACTAGCAGGATTTTTTAAGCAAGATGATAAGTCTACTGAATCTGGATTTAAATATCTTCTCTTTGGTGCGATGAGCTCAGCTTTTATGCTTTATGGTTTCAGTTTATTATTTGGTTTTTCAGGAACGACAAATCTTCAAGAGTTTGCTGGAGCCGTATCAAGTGGTTCTTTTCCTGCTGTGGTTATCTATGGTTCATTACTACTTGTATTCATCGGTTTCAGTTTTAAAATATCCGCATTCCCATTTCACTTCTGGGCTCCTGATGTGTATGAGGGTGCGCCAACTCCTGTAGCTGGCTTTCTATCAACCGCATCCAAAGCAGCAGGCTTTGCTGTTTTGATGCGGGTTTTGATTATCGCGTTTCCAGAACTAAGTGAGAATTGGGGATTGATCACAGCGATTTTAGCAACAGCATCGATGACTATTGGAAATTTTATTGCTATTGCCCAGAAGAATATTAAGAGACTCTTGGCTTATTCGTCGATCGCCCACGCCGGATATATCCTGATTGGCGTAGCATCCAGATCAGAATTTGGGGTAAGCAGCGTGGTGTTCTACTTAGCAGTTTATTTGCTTACCAACCTTGCGGCTTTTGGAATCGTTTCCGTTACATCGAAGACCCTAGGTTCAGATGAAATCGCGGATTATGCTGGTCTCAGCCGTCGTTCGCCGGGATTAGCCTTAGCAATGCTGGTCGCTTTCTTATCACTGGCAGGGATGCCTCCATTTGGTGGATTTGTTGCCAAAATTTTACTCTTTGCAACAGCTGTCCAATCAGGGTTAGTATGGTTAGCCTTTGTAGGTGTGATTAACTCGATTGTAGGCCTCTACTACTACCTGACGGTTTTGAAAGTTGTTTATCTTTACCGCTCAGAGAATGATGATGTGCCGGTGCCAACAACTCGTCCGACTTTAATCGCCCTCGGAATATTGTCGTTCGGAATCTTATTACTCGGGGCGTTATTTAGTCCCTGGTTCGCATGGTCCACAACTGCAGCAGCAGCTTTATATTAACTTTGTCTTTATTTGACGAGGCACAAACGCCTGTGTTAAAATGCTTTTGTTATGAACCCGATAGATAAAAAGGAAGGGAAACAACAATCCCGATACAGTTTAACCCTTGCATTAGCTGGGGTTGCTGGGCAGGTTGGCTGTGTTACATTAGTGATTGTCGTTTCCGCACTTTTTATTGGTTTGTGGCTAGATCGACAATTCAATACAAGCCCTATTTTTCTTGCAACGCTACTTATTGGTAGCGTACCAATTACGGTTATTATAATGTTGTGGATTGTTAGATCGGTAACTGCACGGATGAAGCCATCCACAAAGGTTGAAAACATCGATTCCCAGGAGGTGACTGATCGTGGAAGAAACACCTAAAAAATCAAGAAGGATTAAAAATCGATGGCTCTTACTGGTGATTCTTGTGTTAGCATTCCTGGCAGCGGCTTCATATTCTCCAGTAATGCCTCATGTTCAATTACCAGCTGAGCGGATAACACAAGAACCAATTATCAGCAATTTATATCTAACAAACACTATAGTTGCAATTTTCATCGCTGATATTATTCTTATATTAATCGCTCTATCCGTCCGCCAACAGGCAAAAAAGGGGATTACAGTTTTCACTGGAGTAGCGGGAGTTATATCCGTGATTTTAGAATATCTTTATAGCCTGACAGAAACGACTGCTGGAAAATGGACGAAGAAGATCTTTCCCTGGTTCGCTACAATCTTCCTATTATTATTGATCGTCAATTGGATGGAACTGATCCCCGGGGTAGACAGTGTCGGCATCTTAGAAAAATCTGAACACGGCTATCCAACTGAACAAGTTTTCCCAGGTGTGGTGACCATCATGAAATCGCAAGCCAAATCTGCAGAGCTAGAACAAGAAGCAGAAAATGCGCACCATGAAGAAGGTTACGCTCTTATTCCATTTGTTCGTGTTTCATCTACTGACTTAAATTTCACGGTGAGTCTCGCGATTGTCTCGGTAGTGATGATCCAGGTGATTGGAGTCCAATCATTAGGAACGAAGTATTTTACGAAGTTCATTAATGTACCGGCAGCCAAAAAACTCGGCAATGAGCTAAAGAAACCTGGTTTCGGTGGTCCATTAAACCTAATGATGCCTTTAATCGATATTTTTGTTGGGGTTTTGGAAATTGTTGCCGAGTTTTCAAAAATTCTTTCTTTTGCCTTCCGACTTTTTGGCAATATTTTTGCAGGCGCTGTCCTTCTGTTTGTTATCGGTTCTATCGTTCCTTTATTTGCGCAATCAATCTTCCTGCTATTAGAATTAGGTGTTGGAGCAATACAGGCTTTTGTCTTTGGTATTCTCACTATGGTGTTTATGTCAATGGCGACACATTCCCATGGTGATCATGGAGAAGAACATTAGGTTCATCAATTAAACCCCGAAAGGAGTAGAAAAAACGATCATGGATTTAGTCTTCTTACGTTACATAGGTGCTGGAATGGTCATGTTAGGCACTGTGGGTGCAGGCCTCGGTATCGGGATTTTAGGTTATGGTGCCTTAACAGGAATTGCCAGAAATCCAGATGCTGCTGGTGATATACAAACGAACATGATCCTGGGAATCGCCTTCGCAGAAGCCATTGCAATCTATTGTCTCGTTGTTGCGTTGGTGATGTTGTTCGTCTAGGAAAAGATAAAGGAGTGACCATTGGAAGTTCTAAACGCATTAGGCATTAACTTAGGGTATTTATTTGTTCAGATCTTTAACTTTTTAATAATGTTTGTGGTCTTGCGTGCCTGGGCTTATAAACCGATCGTTAATGCACTTGAGAAACGCAGAACATCTATTGAACAAGGCTTAGAAGATGCCAGAATAGCTGCTGAAGCACGAGCAAATGCTGAGAAAGAAGCTGAGAAAGTATTAACTGATGCTCAGACAAAGGCAAGCGAGGTTGTTCGCGAAGCAACTGTTCGAGCTGAAACGGTTGGCAAGGATATCAAAGCGGCTGCAGAAACCGAGGCAAATGAAATCATGAACGAAGCCAGAGTTGAAGCAGAGGTGGAACGGGATCGTATCTTGTCAGATGTTCGTGGGCAGATTGGAGCATTAGCTATGGCAGCTGCTCAAAAATTAGTTGGGGAAGCCCTTGACGAACAACGGCAGCATACCTTGATCGATGAGTTTTTCTCCGGTGTCAAGGACGGTAAAGTAGTTGTTCTTGAAGGAATAGATTTAAGAGGTGCGACAGCAGAAATTACAAGTGCATTGCCCTTAACGGAATTTGAGCGAGAGACTCTGAAGGAAGATGTGCTTTCTAAAATTGGTCAACATGCTATAGTAACATTCCGAGTTGACCCCTCAATTTTAGGAGGCCTTATTATTCGGATTGGGGACAAGATGGTTGATAATTCCGTTGCTGGTCAGCTTGAGGCTTTGCGGCATAGTTTAGCTTAAGGCATTTTTCATTCTTAATGACCTGGCAGACTTCACCTTCATGCTTGAAATTTGAAGGTGGACTGGCAGGTCTTTGTTATATAATAGTGTCAAAGCCTGAAACTTGAAATAAGGCGATTGCCTCTAACAACCTAAAGATAAAATGCTTAATCTAGAGTTTAAGGTATTATCTAGATCTTAATTCATTCCCTACTCTTATTCAGAGCCGAGGATCCGTTCGGATGAATTTGTTCCTTAACTATTTTCAAGGTGAGGAACGGTTATTTACTATTAGCGCATTTTATTCAGCCCGGATAACTCCTATCATACTCCACGATCATGACTTCAGTTAGCTTACAAGAATTGTTCAATGATTTTCCTCTTAAAGTCCACGAAGGCACGCTTGATTCGAGGTTAATTTCTGGGATAAGCCTTGACTCACGGAAGGTCAGTCCTGGCGATCTTTTTGTCGCGACCGTAGGCAAACAAATTAATTCACACCAGTTTATTCCCCAGGCAATTTCGCGTGGTGCTGCTTGCACCGTGGGGGAGGAGACCGGGATTGCATTAGAAATTCCCTATATTCGGGTTGAAAATGCCAGGTTAGCTTTGGCGTTCCTGTCGGCTGCTTTTTATAGGTTCCCAGCTCGTAAACTCACAGTAATTGGGGTGACAGGTACGGATGGGAAAACGACCACGTGCAACTTGATTTATCAGATTTTATTAGAATGTGGTATTCCATCTGGAATGATTTCGACTGTAAATGCTGTATTTGGTGATGAAACGATCGATACTGGTTTCCATGTCACTACACCAGATGCACCTGTTATGCAGTATTATTTAGCAAAGATGGTTTCCAAAGGTTTAACACATGTAGTCATAGAGACGACGTCCCATGGTTTGGCACAACACAGGGTGGATGCCTGTGAATTCGACATCGGCGTTGTAACGAATGTCACTCATGAACACTTCGATGAACATGGAAATTATAAGAGTTACCTTCAAACAAAGTCGATGTTATTAAAAAGTTTAACGAAAACAACAAGAAAATTATCTGGAAATCCACGACTCGCCGTATTAAATGTTGATGATAGCTCTTTTGATTATTTAAAATCTATTTCACCTGCCTCATATAAGGCCTACTCACTCTCGGGCAATGCGGATGTAATCGCAAACAATATCAGGCTATTTCCTGGAGGAAGTGAATTCACAGTCATTGGTGATGGATTGAATGTGCCAGTTAGAAATCGCTTACCCGGTCGGTATAACATTTCAAACTGTCTGGCAGCACTAACAGCAGCTATCTATGGATTGGGCATTAAACCGAATTTAGCCAGTCAAGGGATTTATAATCTATCAAGAATTCCGGGACGTATGGAGATAATTGATTTAGGGCAGGAATTTGATGCAATCGTAGACTTCGCCCACACCCCTAATGCATTAAAAAATGCTATAGAGACCGTCCGAACCTTTACGCCTGGAAGAGTAATCACAATATTTGGTTCAGCAGGATTGCGTGACCGAGATAAACGAAGAATGATGGCAGAAATATCTGCAGTAGAAGCTGATATCACCATTTTAACAGCAGAAGATCCAAGGACTGAATCACTCGATAATATTTTGCATGAGATGGTTGAAGGGGCTGTAAGCAAAGGTGGAGTAGAAGGGTTTTCTTTATGGAGGGTACCTGACCGAAGAGAGGCGTTTCGGCTTGGGGTTAAGATCGCTAGAAAGGGGGATACAGTCATGGCTTGTGGTAAAGGTCATGAGCAATCGATGTGTTTTGGCGATGTTGAGTATTCCTGGGATGATCGAACTGCGATGCGGGCAGCGATCAGTGAATTCCTGAAAATCCAAGGTCCAGAGATGCCTTGGTTACCCAAGACTCTTTAATAAGAATCAAGGAAGAGATAAAAGCTTTTGGTCCTGTCACATAGAAGCAGTAGAAAAATTAAAGACTATTGAGATAGGACTTACAATGGGGAAGAATGGAGGAAACCTCATAAAAATAAGTGATGCCGAAGTAGTTGCATTGGCTTAAGATAAAAATTCCAAAGATGAAATGTTGATTTTGGCTATATCAAGTTTTGTGGTCAGAAATCATCCAGGATATCCAAACTCCGGGCTTTTGCACGTTGTTTAAGCCAATCCTTATGGGTTTGGGGTGGATTCAAAATTTCACTTTCAGGTCTACGCACAAGTGAGAGTGCTCCCTCAGGACACTTAGGTACGCATACACCACAACCAACGCATCGGTTTTGGTCGATTTGAATGAATGGATATTCAGGGTTTAGGCTTAGGGCGTAAAACTGGCAGAATTCGAGGCAGATTTCGCAGCCGACACATAAATCGGGATCTGCAACATTGACAAATGCTGAACGAGCGATAACATTAGACATCTTCATCTCAGCGATACCACGCAGAATACCACATGAACAGGTACAGCAATTACAAATATAGTGGCTTATGAATGAGTCCGCCTCCCTATTATTACTAACGGAATGCACCAATCCAGCATCTGCAGCTCTTTTTAAGGTGGCATAGGCTTCTTCTTTAGATAATGCTTTGACTGCGGAGCTTCCATCAAATACGCCTGGTCTCTGGCTGAAGGTCATACAGACATCGAGGGGGTGATCGCACGGATCGCCGATTAATGCTTTTTGTTGGCGACAAATGCAGTCGGTGACTCCCCAAGCCTTGGCGTTCTCAATAATCGTGGCAGCATTCTCGAATGGTTCAATAGACATGTCGTTACGGATCGCCTCCCCGATTGGGATGACCCGATGAAATTTGGGTTCGACTGCAGTCATCGTTACAAATGCCTGTTGGTAGTACTCTTCGAACAAAGTGGCGAGGGTGGTATTCATGTTGCCGATTTGCATTTCATAAATCCCCACCACAAATGGCAATAAGCCATATCCGAGCCCTCCGGCTTCTGCTTTGCCCATACGGATCAGTCCTTTTCGAGTCATTTCTTTTAATTGGCTCTTTAGCAGTTTATAATCCCCACCGATTCGATCCTGTATTTGGCGTACATTTTCAAGTTTTACCAGTAATTTTGAAGCCAGCGCTGCTTCTTGAGGAGTGAAAAGGTGCTGAAGAAGACGGAGTTCAACACCATTCTGTGTCTCTGGGAAACCCTCGGGTAAGGTGTCTAACTTTATAGCCAGGGTTTTATATGGGTTCTCAAACATTGGTTTTTCCTCCATTATTAGCTATATGATGAATAAAATTATTTCTTCCTTCAGGATCTAATTCCTACGAATAATTTTTCATAGGATTCTTGGGATTTAAATTATTGAGGCGGGTGTTATAAAAAATACTTGAATAGCGCGAAAATACCCTATACAAGATTCTAAAAAACTGCTGAAATTCCTGATATGACCGAAAGTATGCCTTATTTGTGTTCCAGTAACTGCTCCAAATTATCTATCAGATTATGTAAAGCAACAACTACTCCTTCGTTACCTTCTTCTGCTTTCTGAAGACGATGTAGAATTTGGGTTATCATCCTTTCTGGTACCTGTTCGCATAAATGGTGCTAACTCGAGGAGATGTTTCTCACCCG
>CAZTJD010000015.1:39345-44985 GCA_964613985.1 uncultured Anaerolineales bacterium | reverse complement strand
ATCTATACCGGGGAAGATATCCATGGCAACCAACCAGAAGTCAGTTATGATGCCAGCGGTCGCTTAAAACCCTCGGAGCCAGATTCCCCCTATTTCGGCCCAGGATTCAAGTTAGATTTCCCGAATCGCAGCGGAAACTGCGCTGCCTGCCACACTCCGGTCGTATCGCCGCTCGAAACCACGAATACCTGTGGCTGGTCTGGCTGCCATTCGAATGTGACCGCCTTTTACTCTGATCAAGTACCTCATGGTATCAGCCCGACGGATGCATACGATGTTGGATTGGAAGGGATCACCTGCGATTTTTGTCATAAAATTGGCGATGTTGATCTGAACCCAGAGACAACAATGCCCTGGTCAGCTCGTCCGGGAATCTCCTCCTATCGAATTTTCCGTCCTGGTGAAGGCCATGACCTTTTTATGGGTACCTTTGACGATGTTCCCGGACATGACACTTATTTACCGCTCTTAGAAGAAAGTGAATATTGCGCCCCCTGTCATTACGGTGTGTTCAGCGGGGTGGTTGGTAGTCATAATATGGAGGGTGGGGTGACGGTTTACAATTCTTATGGGGAATGGCTCGACAGTCCCTGGAGCGATCCGGTTACCGGCATGACCTGTCAAAACTGCCATATGCCCCCAGTTGATTATGAGTATTTCGTCTTCCCTGATAAAGGTGGGATGAAACGTGACCCAAACCGTATCCACACCCACTTAATGCCAGGCGTCAACGATCTGGAATTAATGCAAAATTCAGTTTCGATGGAAACGAGTGTCGAGATTGTCGATGGTGAACTCAAAGTTGATGTCGCTATTATGAATGATAAAACCGGTCACCACGTCCCCACTGGGTCACCCTACCGGCACATAATCCTCCTTGTAGAAGTGGAAGATTCTGAAGGGCATGGTATACCCCTCAAAACTGGACCTGTGCTCCCCGGTTGGATCGGGGACTATGAAGGTAGACCAGGGACATATTTCGCTAAGATCCTGCGTGATGATTGGACGGGTGATTTCCCCACCGCGGCCTATTGGCGGAATATCAGCCTGGTGGAAGATACTCGTATCGCTGCTTTTGAGACTGCTGAAAGCCAATTTGTATTCAAGGCGGAAGCTGAAGGTTACTATCAGGTTCGTGTGCAGTTGCTCTACCGCCGGGCTTACCAGCAGTTGATGGAATGGAAAGGTTGGGAAGACCCTGATATTTTGATGGAAGAAGCTCTTATCGAAGTCAATCCTTGATTGGTGTCACTCCATGTGTTAAAAAGGCTGCTTTATGAAAAATGGAAATAAAAAAATCCTAGAAGTAAAAAACCTGAAAAAATACTTCCCAATTCGAAAGGGTCTCCTGCAGCGGACGGTGGGGAATGTTCGGGCTGTGGATGATGTCAGCTTCACTATCCAGGAGAACGAGGTTCTTGGCCTGGTAGGTGAGAGCGGTTGTGGTAAGACAACCGTCGGGCGCACTATTCTGCGCCTTTACGAACCCACGGATGGTGAAATATGGTTCTATGCCAAGGACGGGAGGCAAATCGATATTGCCAATATTGAGCTAAAGGCGATGAAACCGCTACGGCAGCAGATGCGCATGATTTTTCAGGACCCTTTCAGTTCGCTTAACCCCCGCCTGACAGTTAAAGATATCATCAGTGAGCCATTGATCATCCATAAAATCGCCAGGGGACGGGAAGCAGAAGACCGCGTTGCAGAACTGATGCTTTCTGTCGGTCTGGATCCGGCTTATATGCAACGCTATCCCCATGAATTTTCTGGTGGGCAGCGCCAGCGAATTGGTCTGGCCCGTACGTTATCCCTCAGCCCGCGCTTGATTATTGCCGACGAACCTGTCTCGGCATTGGATGTCTCTGTCCAGGCCCAGGTGCTCAACCTGCTTCAGGAACTCCAAGCGCGCCTGGGATTAACCCTGCTCTTTGTGGCCCATGACCTCTCCGTGGTGGAGCATGTTTCTGACCGGATTGCGGTGATGTATGTCGGGAAATTGGTGGAGGTGGCTGAGACCACAGAACTTCTGCGAAACCCGCTGCATCCCTATGCTGAAGCGTTGATATCAGCGGTTCCCCCGGCTGATCCTGCCATTCGGTTTGACCGGATTATCCTGGAAGGCGATGTCCCCAGCCCGGCACACCCCCCTTCCGGTTGTGTTTTTCACCCCCGCTGCCAGTATGCTCAGGAAATCTGTAGCCAAGAAGCGCCAACTTTGAAGGAAACCAAACCTGGTCATTTCGTCAGCTGTCTGTTGACTGAAGAACTCCAGCTTGTAGGAATTGTAGGTTAGCCATGACGATAACGAATAAAATCTATGCCTTTCTTTCATATTTATTACTTGTCCCAGGGTGGTTGTTTATCTTGTTGTTTCGCCGGAAAGATCAGCATGCTCAATTCCACGCCCGGCAATCCCTGGTGTTAAATTTGTTCATTTTTTTATTATTAGTTGCGTGGTTTGTACTCACCTGGCTTGTTATTGCTATTCCCATTGTCGGTCCACTCTTCGCTTGGTTTTGCTTTGCCGTTGTTATTGCATGCCTTATTTTTACAGTTTTCGCCTGGGTTATTGGGTTGGTGCGATCATTCCAATCGGTGCAAAAACCTTTGCCCATCATTGGTAAATGGGCTGAAAATTTGCCCTTTAAATGAGAATAGGATCGTAAGTAAAAATTGTAATGATTTCACTTTCTAACGAGGATGTCCAAAAAGTAATTGGAAGAATTTTCTTCCTCCACAAATGATCAAAATTTAGGCCCGAATTTCCACTCACACCTCATTTCTGGGCGAAAAATATCTTTCCTCCTCCACTTAAAACTGTCCAAAAAGAAAAAAAAATTGACTTTTGGGACAGTCCCGTCATTTTTAGGAAATCTTCCATTACGTATAACTCTGCTGTCTTTCGATGTGGATCAAGGTAAAGGTCTGTTCCTAACTCCGGATGTTTCACTCTCATCCTAAGGGAAGGGTGGCTTTGCTTTCCATCGGCATAGTGGATATTCGAAGAGAAAAGACACGGTATGCATGATCTGTGAATTATCTTTAATGAAAATTGGAGATTTGTTATGACAAAAATAACCATTATTGGGGCAGGGAGCGTGGTCTTCACCCGTAATTTATGCAGCGATATCCTGCTTGTCCCTACCTTGCAGGAGTACACGATCACCTTAATGGATATCGATCCCGAACGGCTGAAAATAGCCCAGGCGTTGGTGCAGGCGATCGTCGACCAACGTGGTTTGACCACGAACATCCAGGCTACCTTGGACCATCGTGAAGCAGTCAAGGGGGCTGATTTTGTGATCACAACCTTCCAACAAGGCGGTCTGGAGGCCTATAAGCTGGATATTGAAATCCCGCAGAAATATGGTGTCGAGCAATGTGTAGGCGATACTTTAGGACCAGGTGGGGTATTTAGAGCTTTGCGGACGATCCCCGTGCTAATTGAACTGGGGGAACAGATGGACGATGTCGCCCCAGATGCCCTGCTGCTTAATTATGTCAACCCGATGGCTGCGAATTGTTGGGCCTTTCATGAAGCGAATGGACGCCCGTACGTTGGTTTGTGCCACAGTGTGCAAGGGACCAGTGAAATGCTGGCAGGCTGGGTCGGTGTGCCCTATGAAGGTGTAACCTACTTCTGTGCTGGGATCAACCACCAGGCCTGGTTCCTGGATTTCTTTAATGGGACTGAGGACCTTTATCCCAAATTATGGACAGCGATCCAAAAACCAGAGATTTATGCCACGGAACCGGTGCGGATTGAGATTATGAAACACTTCGGCTACTTCGTTACGGAATCCAGCGGTCATGCCAGCGAGTATATGCCCTATTTTCGTAAGACATCGCAGATGGTTGAGCTGGAATTGGTGCCTAAGTTTACAGATGAGGTTAATTCTTGGTTTGATTATGGCCGGACGGGAGGCTACCTACGCTACTGTATGGAACGCTTCAAAGCATATAAGCAGGAATATCAGGATCTGATGGAAGGAATAAAAACCGAGCGCGGTGTCCGCAGCCACGAGTATGGCTCTTATATTATTGAGGCTATGGTTACCGATGAGATGGTCAAGATAAACGGCAATGTGCCCAACCACGGTCTGATTGACAATCTGCTAGAAGGCTGTTGTGTGGAGGTCCCATGCCTGGTGGACGGCAACGGTATCCAACCGGTCAAAGTTGGTGAAATTCCAGCGCAGTTAGCAGCCTTGAACCGCACCCAAATTAATGTGCAGTCTTTGATTGTGAAAGCAGCACTCACCGGTGATCGAGAAGCCATCGTCCACGCAGTGATGTTGGACCCGCTGACCGCTGCGGTCTGCACCCTCGACCAGATTCGCGAGATGGTGAATGAAATGTTTGAAGCACAAGAACAGTGGTTACCACAGTTTGTTTAATAAACAAAGATTGAATTTTTATGATAGGAGTCAACCATGACAAAGATCACTTTCCTCGGTGCTGGAAGCACCGTATTCGCTAAGAATTTACTTGGTGATATTTTTGGTTTTCCGGAGTTTGCAGAAGTTACGATTAGCTTACATGATATTGATGCTGAGCGGCTTGAGACCACAAAGAATGTTGCCCATCGGATAGCCAGGATGCTCGATGTCAACCCCACCATTGAAACCCACTTAGACCGTCGAGCTTCTTTGGAAGGCGCAGATTATGCGATTGGCATGTTCCAGGTCGCAGGTTATAAACCTGGCACAGTGATCGACTTTGAAATCCCTAAAAAATATGGTTTGCGCCAGACCATCGCGGATACCTTGGGGATTGGGGGAATCATGCGGGCACTGCGAACCATCCCTATCTATCTGGAGATGTGCCAGGACATGGAAGAACTCTGCCCTGATGTAATCCTGCTGAATTATGTCAATCCTATGGCCATGCTGACCTGGGCGATCAACAAAGCCACCCAGATCAAGACGGTGGGCCTTTGCCATTCAGTTCAAGGTACTGCACACGCACTTGCCCGTGATATCGGTATCCCCCCGGAAGAGATCAACTATATCTGCGCTGGCATCAACCACATGGCTTTCTATCTCAAGTTCGAACGGGACGGTGAGGATCTTTATCCTTTGCTGCATAAGGTGGTTGAAGAAGGTCGCGTCCCAGATTGGAACCGGGTGCGCTACGAGATGTTAACTCGCTTAGGTTATTTTGTCACCGAATCCAGCGAGCATTTTGCCGAATATGTACCCTGGTTTATCAAACGTGACCGGCCAGATCTGCTCGAGAAGTATAATATCCCTCTGGATGAATATATTTACCGTTGCCAGGCGCAGATAAAGGCGTGGGATTATGCCCAGGATGTTTTAGATGGGAAGCTCAAAGCGGATGTACAGGTTATGTTAGCAGAGATCAAGGATATTCCTGTCATGCCCGAAGTCCGAGAATGGATTGCCCACTCCTTCGAGCGAATGAATGAGATTACTCCGAGCCATGAATACGGGTCCCTCATTATCCATTCCATGAATACGGGGACTCCCAGAGTAATCTATGGGAATGTGATAAATCATAGCCTGATCGACAACCTGCCCCAAGAATGTTGCGTTGAGGTGCCGATCTTGATCGATAAAAACGGCATCCAACCAACCCGGATCGGAGCTATACCTCCACAGTTAGCGGCATTGATGC